>DATLQY010000404.1:0-2626 GCA_035534975.1 Pirellulales bacterium | reverse complement strand
CCGGTGCTGGTGCTGTTGGACGCGAAAGGGCGCGAGCTGGCGCGGGCGGTGGCGATGGGCCGCCAAGACGCCCTGCTCGACGTCAGCGTGCCGAGCGACGGCGAGTACACCGTGCTGGTCCACGATTTCATCTACGGGGGCGGCAACGAATACTTCTACCGCATGACGCTTGGCAGCGGGCCGCACGTTGACTTCGTCTTTCCGCCAGCCGGCCTGGCCGGCTCGAAGGCGACTTATCGCCTCTACGGTCGCGGTCTTCCAGGCGGCCAGCCGGCCGACGGACTAACGATCGACGGCCGCCCGCTGGAGGCCCTCTCGATTGAGATCCAGCTTCCAGCCGGGCCGGAGTCGCAGGTATTGGCCGTCGATTTGCCGGTCGAGTCGCCCGAGTCGAGCGTCGATGGCGTCGCCTACCGTCTTTCGACGCCGCAAGGGCCGGCCAATCCGGTGTTGGTGGGTATCGCCAGCGCGCCGGTCGTCATCGAACAGGAGCCCAACGACACGGCCCGGCGGGCACAGAGGCTCACGCTCCCGTGCGAGTGCGCCGGACAGTTCTATCCGTTTGGCGACCTCGACTGGTTTAAGTTCGAGGCCAAACAGGGCGACGCGCTTTGGATCGAGCTCGTCAGTCAACGGTTGGGCCTTGCCAGCGACCCCTTTCTGCTCGTGCAACAGGTCAAACACGATGACAAGGGTCAGGAGCAAGTCGTCGAACTGCAGGGGGCCGACGACGTCGGCGGCTTCCAATTCACTACGACCCACGACGACCCCTCTTACCGTTTCGTCGCCCCGGCCGACGGCGAGTACCGCGTGATGGTCCGCGACCTCTCGTCCGGCACCGCACCCGATCCGCGGCGTGTCTATCGCCTTGCGATCCGACCCGAACAGCCCGACTTCCGGCTCGTCGCGGTGCCGCGGTCCGCGGGCGTCATCGCCGATCCGAACCAGAACCAGCCGATCGTCTGGAGTCCGCTGCTGCGAAAAGGCGGCAGCGAGTTGCTCGACGTGCTCGCCTTCCGCCGCGACGGGTTCGACGGCGAGATCGTCGTTTCCGCCGAGGGGATGCCGGCTGGAGTCACCGCAGCGCCCGCGACAATCGGTCCGGGCCAATCGGCCGCGACATTGGTGCTCATGGCGGCCGACGCCGCGCCGGCGGCGGTGGCGGCTGTTACCGTCGTGGGTAAAGCGAAGCTGGCGAGCGGCGACGTGGTGCGCCAGGCCCGCGCGGCTTCGATGGTTTGGCCCGGCCAGATTGGCCAGTTTTCGGCCCGCGCGCGGCTATGTCAAAACCTGGTGCTGGGCATCAGCGAAGAGTCGTCGGCGTTGGCGGTGCAAGCCGGCGAGAATACCGTCATCGAGATGTCGCGGGCGGGCAAGATCGAATTCCCCGTCACGATCACGCGGAAAGGCGACTTCAAGGGCAACGTCGCACTGGCCCCCTACGGACTGCCACCGAACATCCAGCCGCAGAACATCACGCTCGACGGCAACACGGCGTCGGGCAAGTTCGCGCTCAATCTGCAATCCAATGCCCCGGTGGGCACGTACAGCTTCTACCTTTTGGGTACGACCCAGGTGAGTTACCGCCGCATCCCCGAGGCGGCGGAGGCGGCGGCCAAGCGGAAAACCGAGGTCGATAAGCTGCTCGCCGACGCGATGGCCGCTTCCAAGGCCGCCAGCGAGGCCAAGACGGTCGCTGACAAGCTGGCCGCCGACGCGACCGGCGAAGCAAAGCGCGCGGCCGACGCACGCCAAGTCGCCGGCAAGTCCGCGGCGGAAACGGAAGCCCGCTCGAAGGCGGCGGCCGAGAAACTCACCGCCGCCAAGACCGCGCTTGAAAAGGACAAGAACAACCAGGCCCTGGCCCAGGCGCTGGCAGCCGCCGAGAAGGCAAGAGGCCTGCCAGGTGCGCCCTTTGTTGCTCAGGTAATTGCATCGCCGCGTGATAGAGGGTTTCGGCGTCGTTGCTCATCTTGTTCTTCCTTTCGGCACGGCCCCTCGGCCAGAGATCCCAAATTTGAGACTATCCCCTTGCCGCACCGATTGCAAGCGAGGCGCTGTGCGCTCGCCGCGAGAATGGAATTCGAGTCCTCCCGCTTTGTCCGGCCGCTGCCATCCGACGCGGCTGGGCAATTATGAGGAGAGACCCGGGCCGCGGACATGCGTCGCCAGGTCGTTGGGCGCCGTGACGATCAACCTGATGTGCCTGCTACATTTTTCGGCGGTCGGCGGTAGTGATACCATTTCGTTCAAATGGTATCACTACCCGGTCGGCCCGTCGATTTCCATTGCGCAATCTGATATGTTGAATTTAGGATGTGGAAATACCCGGAGGTGTACGACATTGAGCGACTTCGATAGCCCGTGGAAAGAGGCATTGGAGCAGTTTTTCCCTGCTTTCCTGCGGTTCTTCTTTCCGCTGGTGCATGCCGCCATCAACTGGTCTCGCGAGTACGAGGCCCTCGACAAGGATCTGCAACAAATTGTTCGCGAAGCCGCCGTCGGCCGCCGTTACGTCGATAAGCTGTTCAAGGTGTGGCTCAAGGACGGGGCGGAAGCGTGGGTGCTGATCATGTTGAAATCCAAAGCCAGCGCGACGATGAATTCGCCGAACGGATGTACGGCT
>DATLQY010000403.1:0-3774 GCA_035534975.1 Pirellulales bacterium | reverse complement strand
CCTTCGGCGGCGCGTGCCTGTTGTCGAGCGCCGCCGGCGTGTTTTGGCTGCGCGGCGCGCGGTTCGACGTGCCCTCGACGAGTTGCCATGTTCCGCACCGCGATTTCTGGGGAAAGCTCCTGCCTTTCGCCGCCTGGGTCTGGATCTCCAACGCGCTGGCCAACCTGTTCGGCCTGGCCGACCGTTACCTGATCGTCCACCATAGCGGGCTGCCGGAGTCGGCGGCGTTGACTTTGATCGGTGAGTACCATAGCTCCCGCTTCGTTCCGCTGTTGTTCCTCGGAATCGCCGAGATGCTGGCCGCATTGATCATGCCGCACCTCAGCCACGATTGGGAGGCGGGTTGCCGCGAGCAAGTCGCCCGGCGGCTGAATCTGATCCTCAAATTGTTCGCCCTGGCGCTCACATTCGCCTCGGTCGTCGTGCTGCTGGTATCGCCTTGGTTGTTCGGCGTCGCGCTGGCTGGCAAGTTCGCGGGCGGCCTGGCCGTGCTGCCCTGGACGTTGGCCTTTTGCGTCTGGGGTTCGCTCTCGGTCGTGGCGACGAACTATCTCTGGTGCGCAGAGAAAGTCCGTCTGGCCGGCGCGGCATTGGCAGTAGGGCTGGCGGTCAATGTGGGATTGAACTTATGGCTCCTGCCGCAATTCGGGCTGCTGGGCGTGGTGCTGGCGACTGCCGCGGCCAACCTGGTCGTGCTGGTCTTGGTCTATGCGGCGGCCCAGGCGAACGGATTGCGAATCGACCTCGGCGTTTGGCTGATTTCGTTGCTTCCCGCCGCGGTGCCCCTAGGTCCCTGGGTCGTTCTGGCGGTCTTGGCATCCGTGGCCCTGTTGGCGGCGACGGGCGAGCGATTGTTCGACGCCCAGGAGAAACGGGACCTGATCCAAGGCGTCATGAAGTACCAACCGTTTTTCTCGTACCCACGCTCCGCGTGGGCACGCATCTTCGGCCGCTCCACGGCCCCGTAAATTGATTAGGAAACGAAGCACCTGTTGTGACCGCCCACCGTGGCGTTCCGTGGACGAAAGCCAAAATCATGTTCCGCCGAAAATTCCGCCACCTCCAACCGCCCGCGGACCGTGGACCGTTGAGGGTCATGTTCGTCATCACCTGCATGCCGGTCGGCGGCGCCGAAACGTTGCTGGTGAACCTGGTACGACGGCTCGACCGCACGCGGTTCGCACCGGAGCTATGTTGTCTCAAGTTCTTCGGTCCATTGGGCGAGGAATTGGCGCGCGAAGTTCCCGCCTTCACCGGCCTCTTGGCCGACAAATACGATCTTCGAGTGTGGGGCCGATTGACGCGGCTGTTGCGAGAGCGGCGGATCGACGCGGTCGTTACCGTCGGCACGGGGGGCGACAAGATGTTCTGGGGCCGGCTGGCCGCGTGGCGAGCCGGCGTGCCGGTGATCGCCTCGGCGCTCCACTCGACCGGTTTGCCCGATCATGTCGAATGGCTCAACCGACGTCTCGAACCGCTCACCGACGCCTTCATTGCCGTCGCCCAACCGCACGCCGAGTACCTGGGCCGTTGCGAGGGGTGCCCCCCGCGCAAGGTGCGAGTGGTTCCCAATGGGGTCGACGTCGAGCGATTCCGGCCGCTTTCGCGCGTGCCGCGCTTGCGCGAAGAATTGGGGTTGCCGCCCGGCGCGCCGGTGGCCGCGATCGTCGCCGCCCTTCGGCCCGAGAAGAACCATGAGCTGTTCCTAAGGTCTGCGGCGCTGGCACTCCGTGTGGCCCCCGCCGCCCACTTCCTCATCGTCGGCGACGGCGCATTGAGGCGTCAACTCGAAGCGCGGGCCGATGATTTGGGATTGGCCGGCGTGGCGCATTTCCTCGGCACGCGAAGCGACGTTCCGGAACTGCTCTCGTGCGTCGACGTGCTGGCGCTGAGCTCGCACATGGAGGCGAATCCGGTGTCGATTCTTGAGGGCCTGGCTTGCGAAAAGCCGGTTGTGGCGACGCGCGTCGGTTCGATTCCCGCGACGGTGAACGACGGTGTGAACGGGTACCTCGTGCCCGCCGGAGACGCCGCGCGCATGGCCGAGCGACTGGCCGCGCTTCTCAACGACAAGGCATTGGGTCGGCGGCTCGGCCAGGCCGGCCGCCGGCTTGTCGAGGCAAATTGGTCGCTCGAGCGGATGGTCGAGGGGTACCAGGACTTGATTCACGAGATTTACTGCGCGAAAGTCGTCCGTAGAACGGAATTCATTCCGTTTTCCCGATTCCAAGCGGCGAACCGAACGGAATGAATTCCGTGCTACCACGCGCTCCTTGCCATCGCGTGCCACAGTCCGGCGCTTTAGGCCAATTCGACCAGCGCCGTGGCCTGCGAGTCCGCCGGCACGGCACTCCACCGCGCCTTGTCGCCAACTCCCCACTATCGGCAGTCGGGTCGCGCCGGAGCGGCAGAGTGATCCGATACCAAATGGGGTCATTTCTACGGGTTGCCGACATCCGACTGGCTCACTCTTGCCAGAGAGCCGCCCGCGCGGCATGCTGGTAGTCGTGAATGCATTCGTCACGATGGTTGCATGTTGGGGCCGAGGCGGTGCAACAGGGCGATCAGGTGCGGCTCGAAGGCGGCCGTGTGACCGTCAACGGCCAGGAACGAAAACCATCCGCGTAACGCTGGCCGTAGGGCCGAAACCTACCATGGGAGAATCCACAACGTGCGAAGCTGGCTGTGTTGTTGCCTGACGATCGTAGCGACATGGTCGGCGACCGTGGCACTGCGCGCCGCGGAACCGCCTTCGACTGCGGCTTCCGAACAGGAAATCGCGCAGTTCGAGAAAAAGGTCCGCCCCTTGCTGCTGGCCAACTGCGTCAAGTGCCACGGCGCCGAAAAGAACGAAGGCAGCCTGCGGCTCGACTCGGCGGCGGGCATGGCCGCCGGCGGCGACTCCGGGCCGGTGGTCGTGGCCGCCAAGCCCGACGACAGCCTGCTCATCCAAGCGGTCCGCCAGACGGGCGAGCTCAAAATGCCCCCCGACGGCAAGCTCGGCGAAAAAGAAGTCGCCGAGCTTGTGGCGTGGGTGGCGGCCGGCGCAACCTGGCCAGCCGATGTGCCCGGACTTCAAGAAAACGCGATCACCACGCCGTCGGCGAAATTCACCGCTGAGCAGAAGGCGTTTTGGGCCTTCCAGCCGGTGCGCGACCCGGCGCCGCCCGAAATCACGGCGAGCGGTTGGCCGACGTCACCTGTTGACCGTTTTGTACTGGCTCAATTGGAGCGACAGGGACTTACGCCCTCACCTCCGGCCGACAAGCGCACGCTCTTGCGGCGCGTGACGTTCGACCTGATCGGGCTACCGCCGACGCCCGTGGAAACCGACGCTTTCCTGGCGGACCAATCGCCCGACGCTCTGGCCAAGGTCGTCGATCGGTTACTCCGCTCACCGCACTACGGCGAGCGATGGGGGCGGCATTGGCTCGACGTGGTCCGGTACGCCGAGAGCACGGCCAACGACGCCAACGCCGTGATGCGTTACGCATACCGCTACCGCGACTACGTCGTCGACGCCTTCAACCGCGACGTGCCCTACGACCAATTCATCATCGAGCAACTGGCGGGCGACCTGCTGCCCGGTACGACGGACATCAGCGAGGCGGTGCGGCGCGTGATTGCGACGGGCTACCTGCTGCTAGGCCCCAAGGCGCTGGCCGAAACCGACAAGGAGCAATCGCGGCTGGACATCGTCGACGATCAGATCGACGTCACCGGCCGGGCGTTTCTCGGCCTGACGCTGGCCTGCGCCCGTTGCCACGACCACAA
>DATLQY010000402.1:0-8749 GCA_035534975.1 Pirellulales bacterium | reverse complement strand
GCGGCCTCGCAGGCCGCCGAAGGCGGCCTGCGAGGCGACACGGACGAACTTGGGTAGATTGGGAAGCGTTCCTGTGTTGAAACGAGCTTCAATCTCCAGGGGCAAGCCCCTGGCCTCAAAAAACTCTGACTCTCACGACTTCCGCTACTCCTCAGATCACCTCGTGCATCGGCAATTCGCCGGAATCGACGAGGTATTGAGGACGGCCGTGGGTGTCGAGCGCCGTGACGGTGTTCACGTCGATGCCGATGTTGTGGTAGAGCGTGGCGAAGATTTCCTGGAACGTCACCGGTCGCGAGGCCGCATATTCACCCAGCCGGTTCGTGTGGCCGATCACTTGCCCGGTGCGCATTCCGCCGCCCGCCATGATCGCACAGCTCACCTGCGGCCAGTGATCGCGGCTGGCGAACTGGTTGATCCGGGGAGTCCTGCCGAATTCGCCCCAGCAGACGACCGACACATCCCGATCGAGCCCGCGCTCGTGCAAATCGGTGACCAGCGCCGAGAGCGCCTGGTCCAAGAGCGGCATGTCGACCCGCCCCTGCACGTAGTTCATGCCGTCTGGTCCGTGCCAGTCCCAACGGCTGAAATTCATCGACACCACCCTTGCTCCCGCTTCCACCAGCCGGCGAGCAATGCAGAAGTTCTCGACCATTCGCGGCGAACCGTCGCGCTGGTAGGTCGGATCGTTCTTGCCGTAGCGCTCGACGATCCTGGGATCTTCCTTCGACAGGTCGAGCGCGTCGGCCAGGCCCGATGACGTGAGGATTCCCATCGCTTGCTGGCCGTAGGCGTCCATGCCGCGCATCACGCCGCTGGAGTCGGCCTGGCGGCGGAAGTTGTCGAAGGCGTCGAGGAGCCGCGTTCGGTCGCGGAGCCGGTCGAGCGTGATGCCGCCAAGCACCATGTCGTCCGCCATTCTTTGCCCCCGGTCGCCGACCAGGCGGAAGGGCGAGTGCGCGGCGCCCAGAAAGCCCCCGTCGCCCGGATTGCCCCAGGTCGAGGCGCCGGTTTTGTACATCAGCGACAAGTGCGGTGGCACGCCGGGCTGAACGTTTCCCTGGATTTTCGATACCCAGGCTCCCATGGCGGGCCAGCCGCCGCCGGGCGGATTGTTCGGCACACGGCCGGTCATGCACTGATAGCCGTCATGCCCGCCGAAAGCTCCCACGACGGTGCGGATGGGAATGAACTTGTCCATCATCGCGGCGATGCGGGGGAACATCTCGCAAATCTCGATACCCGGCACATTGGTCGGGATTGCGGCGAACTCACCGCGGATATTGGCGGGGGCCTCGGTCTTGATGTCCCACATGTCCAGGTGCGGAGGACCGCCCGGCAGGAACACATTGATGATGGCCTTGTGCGAGCGGCCCGTGCCGGCACTTGCTTCGGCGGCCAGCAACTGCGGCAGCGAAAGGCCGCCGAGGGCCATGCCGCCAATGGTCAAAAAGCCGCGGCGACTGAGTCCATCGCACATGCGGCGCCTATCTTGCCGGCCAAAGATCGTCAACATGGGACACCATTTTCCGTTATTTTCGTGGGCACTTGGACTTCAGCTCATACGTCACGCAGCATTCACGGTGGCTGGGGCAGAGCCCAAGCGATGCCCCGGTCGGGGGATCATTTCGGACGCCCGTATACGAAAGGATTATATCAAT
The DNA here is from genome assembly GCA_035534975.1 of Pirellulales bacterium. Lineage (GTDB taxonomy): Bacteria > Planctomycetota > Planctomycetia > Pirellulales > JAICIG01 > DATKSN01. The sequence goes on along the minus strand of DATLQY010000402.1, from coordinate 7,088 downwards.
ATCGGCTGATGCGTGCCAGGGCGCGCGGGTCACACCGGACCACACCGCCACCGCTTGCGGAGGTTGCACAGGCTCTCAAAGGAAACCCGGCGGCTCGCCATCGGCGGCATGCGCGCCGCCGACGGCAAGCCGGTCGGATACCGGCCAACCCTCTGTTAAGCTTAACCAAATTGCCAAAGAACACCCCGCGACGATCTACCGCCTACCGCCTGCGACCGATCGCCACGAGCCTTCTCATCTTCTTTTTCTCTTTCCGCTTCAGACGCTTTGCCTTGGCGGCGGCCAGGTCGCGCCGCGGGCCGCCGGTATCAGCCGCCCGGCCATTTTCGCGCGCCAGTTGAGCGCCTTGCTCCGCCAGTTGAACACCTTGGTCCCGGCGAGCGGCCGGCGTCAGCCGGCCGGTGATTTCGCGCGCCAGTTGAGCATCTTGCCCCGTCAGTTGCGTACCTTGGTCTCGAAGCGGGTGCCCCGGCGTCAGCCGGCCGGCGATTTCGCGAGCCAATTGAGCACCTTGCTCTTGGCGAGCGGCCGGTGTCAACCGGCCGGTGGCTTCGCGCGCCACTTGAGCATCTTGCCCCGCGAGTTGAGCACCTTGCTCCTGGCGAGCGGCCGGCGTCAGCCGCCCGCTGATTTCGCGCGCCAGTTGAGCATCTTGCCCCGCCAGTTGAGCACCTTGCCCTTGTCCCGTCGGCCTGGCAGCGTCCGCCGGCCCATCCGCGGGTCCGACTGGCAACTTGTGAACCGGCTTCATGGTCGCCAGGTTGACGAGCTCGACCTCGGGCAGGGGTCGCGGCTTGTCGTCGGCCGCGGCCTTTCCTTGGCTGGCCAGCCAAACGTCGGCCCCCATCTTCCAGAACCAGTGTCCATCACAACCGTTGTATTCACGATAGGCGCGGACGAAGAGTTCCTGCCGCGCGCGGCGGACAGTGGCCCACGAGTAGCCCGCGCCTTTAGCCTCACGTTGGATCTCGCTGACGGGCATCCCGCCCTTACGCAACAGCGACTTGAGCCAATGGATGGCATCAATTCGCAGCGCGCGGCGGCTGGCCGCCGCGCCGCCGAAAGCGCGCGATGCTCCGTCGGCGGTCTCCAGCACTTTGGCTCGCCACTCAACCCTCGCGACGGTGCCCACGGCGCACGACGGGTCTTGACGGATTCGGAAAGCCATCGCCGTCTGATCGTCGGCATCGGGTGAACGGGTTGCGACCAGGTAGCGCAACGCGGGCGATGCCTCGTCGCGCAGCACGGCCCAAACGGACATCGCCGCACCGCACGACGCCAGCGCACCCAATTGCCGTTTGGACACTTGTGCGGAGAAATCGTGGCGCAGGCCCACAACCGCCAGCACGGCCACCTTGCGGCGCGCGGCCAGACGGGAGAGCGACTGAAAGAACGCCGCGCACTCCTCGTCGAGCTCCGCGCCCCGCGAAGCGAAGCCGAGGGGCGGGGGCTCGTAAATCACCAGCTTGCAATGGCCGGCGCGCGCCAGGGCCTCCTCGATCGAGGCGACGATCTCGTCATTCGGGATCTTGCCCCAATCGACCTGATCAACGACGACGCGGTTGAGATCGGCGCCGGCCGCCGCGAGCCGCGGCCCTAGCCGGCGTGCTCTCGACGGGTTGTTTGTCACGATCAGCACGCGCGCCGGCTGCGCCCTGGGCGGCATTTCGCCGTTGCCGGCGTCGACCTGATGGCCAAGCGCGTCGGGCCAGTCGAATCCGTTACTGACCCTGGCCGCCAGATCGGCCGAGAGGAAGCTTTTTCCCGACATCGTTCCGCCGGCGAGAATGGAGAGCTGGCCCAGGGCCAAACGGCGAGGCCACAGCCATTCGACGCGTTCCGCCCCATTCGACCCATTCTCCCCATCAAAGCACGGCTCCCCGTCGGAGCATCGCTCCACGTCGGATGATGGACGCACGACAAGCGACGGACATTCGCGATGGACTGGCATTATTGGACCTCCTTAAAATCGTTATTCAGGACGAAAATCAGAACCAGCAGATGTAAGTGTAATGGTCGGCCGTATACGTGTCAAGTGTATACTTTACGCATAGTCCACCTCGGCCTTGGGGTGCAGGCGTCCCGCCTGAATGGCGGCCACACGTCAAGGGCCGTCAATTCACTCATGTCACGCGATCGAGCGGCCGATCGTCAAAGCACGTAAGTCGAGCCCTCGCACCGAATTGCTCGTCGCCCGCGGCCCCGGTATAATTCGCTGGCGAGCACGGTGGGATGCCTGGCATGCCAGGGCCTGCAGCGCGGACAACAGATTTGCGGACGCGTTTGAACCGTGTCTCGTAATCGGATCTTCCGGCCGTGCTTCCGGCGCTGATTCGTTCAACGCCTCCCATGCGAGGGCGACACGACGCAGACTGATGGCTAACGCCATGCGCGAAATCTCGAAGTTCCGCTGTTGTTGCACCAGGACGCGCAGGTTCTGACGCAATGCCGCGTTCAGGCGATCCTGATCGCCGTGAGTTTGAATCGTTTCGTCAACTTGCGCAGCACACTGTCGTTGGGCGCCGTGGAGATCACGCCAAGGCGTTCATTGCCCACTCGGGTCCAGTGTTCGTCGAAGTCCCCCTTGTCCGCGACGACGAGTTTGCCCGAGTCGATCGCGACCTGTCCGATTTTCCGCGGAGGTCCAATACCCGAATCATCGCCGAGTCGCAGGGTCAGAGCCATCAACGTCTGCCCTCCCGACGGATATTGCCACAACTGCGCCGCGATCGCGATTTCACCGACAGTGACGTTCGCAACCTCGATTCCCGGCAGGTATTGCGGGTCGCCTAGGAGCAGCATTCCCGATTGAATATCGAGCCTCCCCAGCGACTGCTCGACGGTTCGGGGCTCGCCGCCGTCCGCTTCCGCGGTGAGCGTATCGACCATCGACGTCATGCGCCGACGCGCACCTTCGGACGACGCCCCAAACGTTGATACCGGAAAAACGCCTGCACGCCGGGAAGCAACAAGATGGCAAGTCCAACCGACGCTTTGAGCAAACCTTTTACAATGGCGACGGCAAACGGAATGCCGGTTACCTGGAAGAATGTGCCGATCGACTCCGCGGGAGTGATCGCGGCCATCCCGATCAAGGGCCTAATGCAGATGACAAGTGACATGCCTCCCGAAAGCAGGCACCAAACGCCGACGAGCCAACGGAGCGTGTTTTCGCCGCGCCACAGAAACAGCAAGACGACGATCAGAAGAAACGCCAGCGCAACGGACTGGATCGCGGGCGCGATTGCCAAGCCATGCGACAGCGATAGCCCAGTCTCGACGATACGCTCGAGGGCGAGATATGCCGCCAGGGTCAGAAAGATCCACTTGCCACGCCGTTCTTGGGAGTTCATGTTACCACAGATCGTACCAAGCTAAACGCCGTTCGGCGAGGGCCTGCGGACGCTGCGTGCGGTATCCGTTTCACGCCGACTCCGGTGACTCAACGGCCCTTCTGTCCGCAACAGAACTTGTACTTCTTGCCGCTATTGCAGGGGCACGGATCGTAGCGGCCGGTTCCAGGGTACTTTTCGGCGCGTGCCGCCGGTTGCGCCAGCGGCGAGAGGTCAAATCGTGAAGGGCCAGTCGAATGCCGCCGATGCATGACCGGGAACATCTCCTCGTGTCTCCGGATCATGGGGGCAACGACGGTACGCCGAAATGCGTCGAATTCATCGTCATCCATTTCGAGGGTTGACCGCATGTCGCTGATGAACTCTTCCCGTTTCTCTTCCGGTAACAAAGCGAGATTGAAGCAGAGTTGGCTAATTGAAAGCGCCTTGTTCAAGTCCTCCTCCGATCCATTGGTCTCGTCGAGCAATGGCTGCGCGTAGGCCACAATCGCTTCCGCAATGGCTCCCATGTTTGGGTCCCTCCGTGTTGGTTACACCGAATAGTCGACGATCAGCGGCGGGCCGAAAGTCCGAACACCGCGCGGCGGGACATTGCCGGCACACGCCGCGCGGGTGATTGTACCGCGGAGCTGAAAAAAAACGAACACGAATCGCGAAAGTTCATCAGCCTCTGGTATCCCCGTCGGATAATTCATTAGCCCACGGATGGCGTGGCAATACCACGGATGCGTCCGACATGGCTCGGAAGTCGAATCAAATGCATCGTGCGGGCACTCGGCTAAACATTTCTCTTATCCGTGGTATTGCAACGCCATCCGTGGGTACCTTTTTGCGACCGATCGTTGGTTGCGAAACCGTTTCAGCCCGCGGTATCGAACCCCAAGACCCTTCGCGCGTTGTCGCGGAAGATCTTGGCCTCCACTTCAGGGGGCAGATCGAGCTTGTCGAACAGCTCGAATTGCGGCACGTCCATACGGGGTTCCAGAAAGTCGCTGCCGAACAAGAGCTGGTCGGCACGGCGGATGAGGAACTCGCGGGCGAACTTCTCGTCGCGGCCGATGGCGTTGGCCCCGCTCGGCGCCGAAAGATCGCCGAAGAGATTGGGAAACTTGGCCAGGAGCTCGTCGACCGCCCCTCCCGGCGCGATTTCACCGCGCGGATAGCCGCCCAGGTCGGCCTGCGTCGCGCTGGCGGAGATCGAAGCCCACCAGCCTGGTCCGTGGGCGATGAAATTCACGCCGGGCAACGCCTTGAGCACTTTGGCCAGGCCGGGTAAGCCGGGCAAATCAAGATTGCGCTCGTTGTCCAGATGGAGCAAGACCGGCAGCTTCACTTCGTCGCAGGCGGCGAACAGGGCCAGGTTCCGCGGCGAGTCGATCTTCACGCCCGGCTTGTGTTCTCCGAACCCCTTGGCGCCGGCCTCGACGTAACGCGCGAGCATTCCGACCAGGCCCTTGTGGCCGCCTTCGAAACTGGTCCTCGGATCGATCGAGCAGAAGGGAACCAGCCGGTCGCGATGGGGCCTGGTTTCGGCCAGCACGAAATCGGTCGTCAGCGGATAGCTCGACGCCTCGGGCGAGATCAACGGCAAGACGACCGCCTGTTCGACTCCGTGGGCGTCCATCCAGCGCAAGAGCGTCTCGGCCGTGAGCGGCTCGTCGGTGTTCCAGGTCTGGCCGACGTGCGTGTGGATATCGAAATAGTGGCCTCCAGGCGACGTTTTGCCCGTCGGCTCGGCACGCGCCGGTCCGGCGAAGGCCGGGCTGCAAGCGAGCGCCGCGGCCGTGAAATGGCGATGAAAGTCGCGTCGTGAAAGCGTTTGGGGGTTCATAGCTGAGATTCCGCTTCGGCAATATGGTAGAGCTATTTGGGCACACATATCGGCTCGATGGTACGCTGGTGACTCGCTGACGGCAACCGGAGCATTGCACTGGCTGCTCGCTTCGAGGTACGATGTTGGTACGATGGTGTGTGGATGACGAGCAGCGGGGCACCCGCCCGGAAAGGATATGTTCCCACGTGGATTGGAAGGCGAGGCGAGCTCGTTTTCGATCAACAACGCGGGGATGCGCATGCCGGATTTTACCCCGCAAAGTCAGTCAAGTGGTCGCTACCTCGGTTCATCCTCGAACGCCTCACCCGGCGAAGCGAGACCACCCCGTCGTACATCTCCATTTATGAAAGAATGTTGGCGTTTCTGGTCTTGTTGCCACCAGGCCTTATCTGCGTCAGCCTGTGGCGCCTGAGAGTCAATGGTGCCAATGTCGTGGCGAACCATGGGGGCATCGGTCTTCTCGTCGGTCTGCTTTCCGCAGGAACCTCCTTCTGGATAGCACAATCAGAATGGGGCGGAATCATTTTCGTTCTCTTGGGGTCGATTGGTGGCGCGATTCTTGGCACGCTCGTCGGCGTCGCACGCGCCGGATTCAACGACGAGTCCGGTGTTGCAGAACCCATTACCGGTAGCCGTCCAGCTCCGACCATTTAGTGGTTCACGCCGGCTAGCTTGTTGGAACACCGACTGTTCCGAGATCATGCTCTCACGCGTGGCTTGACCTCCACATCGAGCCGTCGCACGCCCCGCACCAGCGACAACGAAATCGCCTCGCCCGCCACCACGCGCGACAGCAGCCGGTGCATGTCGTCCACGCTGCTCACGATTCGATCGTTGATTTCCACAACCAGGTCGCCGGGCCGCAAGCCGGCCCGGTCGGCGGCCCCGCCCGGTTCGACAGTGACGATTTCGACCGCCAGGTCGATCAACAGGTCAAGGCTCCGGGCCAGTTCCCGGCCGATGGGTCGCATCGTGACGGAAATCCCTAGCGCCGGCCGGCGCACCTGGCCGTGGGCGAGCAGTTCACCAATGACCCAACGGGCCGTGTCGGACGGGACGGCGAACCCGAGGCCCTGGGCCATGACGATGATCGCCGTGTTGATCCCCACGACGCGGCCGAGGGAATCGACCAGGGGCCCGCCTGAGTTTCCCGGGTTCAAGGGCGCCGTGTGCTGAACCACGTTTTCGATGAGCCGTCCCTGTTGGCCCCGCATCGAGCGCCCCTGGGCACTGACGACGCCTGTGGAAACGGTCGATTGAAAGCCGTAGGGGTTGCCCATCGCGACCACAAGCTGCCCGACGCGCAAGGCCGCCGACTCGCCCACGGGAGCGGCCGGCAGATCGTTCGCGGCGACACGCAGCAAGGCCAGGTCGGTGGCCGGATCGTCGCCCGCGACTTCGGCCTCCAGCACGTCGCCGTCGTGAGTGGTGACGGTCACTCGCCGCTGACCGCCCACGACGTGGCTATTGGTCAGGGCGTGGCCGTCGCGGCTGATCAACACGCCCGAGCCGACGCCCCCCGATTCTTGCCCGCGACGTCGCGTTACCGCGACCACGGCCGGCCCGATGCTCTCGACCACGCGGATGACGGCCCGTGAGTAGGCGTCGAGCAGTTCACCATCGGACGTTTCGGCCGGGGTGTTCGGCAACTTGGGCAAGTTGCTCTCATGGGGCCGGTTGTTGGACGATACCAGCCAATGAGGCTGCCAGCGCGGGGAGGGTTGGAACGGGTGCATGGGAAAATCTCCGTTGATTGTTGGGTGTCGCTGAATTGTACGGGCGCGGTAAAGCCCTGGGCCATGCGGCCGTCGCCTCGCTCGCAGAATTGGGGCCAGAGTCTCGCCCCTTGTTGTTCTACACAAGTCTGTATCGGAAAACAGGCCAGGGGCTTGACCGGGCTT
>DATLQY010000401.1:0-4138 GCA_035534975.1 Pirellulales bacterium | reverse complement strand
GCGTTTTGCCGGCAACAGGATGGCTGTGATTTGGACGTGACCGACTACGTGCAGGGAACCAAAGGTCGCGCCGACATCATGGAACACAAGATCACGGGCGAAAACAACTGGCGGTTCCGCGGCGACAACCCCAACATGTACCAGGTCGAGCACAACGAGCTATTCGCGAGCATCCGGGCCGGCAAGCCGATCGACAATTGCCTTTATATGGCGCGCAGCACGATGCTGGCGATCATGGGACGCATGGCCACGTACACCGGCAAACAGGTCACCTGGGACCAGGCGATCAACTCGACCGAGGACCTGACGCCCGCCAAGTACGAGTGGGGGGCATTGCCGGTGGCACCGGTGCCGATGCCGGGTATCACGCAGCTTGTCTGATGCCCGCGCGGCAGGTTTCGAAGGGTGGCATGGAAACCTTTTCAAGATTGCTTTGCCGCTCACGCCTCCAGCAGCATTTCCAGATAGCTGCGACGTTCGCCGCCCGACAGGCCCAAGGTGAGCGCCAGCGCCGCCAGGGCGGCACGCGCCGCGTCCAGATCCGACTCGTCAGCGGAAAGCTCCAGTTCGACGAACCGCCCGACGCGCTGGACGTTGTCGATGGCCACCTCGACCGTGCGCGCTTGCCACTCAAGCGCGACCACACGGCGTTGCTTGTGGACCTCGGCCACGGGCCGAAAACCGAGGGCCTTGAGCAACCTCGCGTACTCGATCGTCATTTGAGCACCGGGCGGCAGGGGCAGTTCGATCTCGCGCCGGGTCTTGGTTATCGGGTCGAGCTTCGGTCCCTTGTAGGTTATGAAACTCAGCTCCCCCACGCGGCGGATTCGCAGCGCCTCGTCCGTGGCGGCGAAGTCCCGCGCGGGGTGGGCGTAGTAGCAATCGACTTGTGCCTTCGTTTCGCCCGGCACGCCCCCCAGCGACTCCAGTTTGGCCAGCAACGCCGCCTCGTCGGAGAGTGGAAACTTTTGTTCGACTTCGTACTTCGACGATGGTGTCATTGGTCGTTGGTTCCACGCAGAGACGGCGCATCACCGGGGCTAACGCCCTCGTTGTTCTACACAAGTCGCGAGTGAAGCACCGCCCCGTTCACGGGGCCTCCCGCGAAGCGGTCACAGCCCCGGCATTCATGCCGGGGAGAACGGGAGCACATTATTGTGTATTCAGCCCCGTTCACGGGGCTTACCATTTGCTTGGCTTAAGCCATCCTGGAAGCCCCGTGAACGGGGCTGGAAAAAAGTCAAGTAGGGCGGTTTGCGAACCCGGCGTAAACGCCGGGCCGAATACCGCTGCGCGGAAGCCCCGTGAACGGGCCAATCCGGCATCCGATCGCTACAAACGATGTGTAGAACTACCGGGGGGTTAACGCCCCCCGCTCGCCTTCTCTGGCCTCCTGTCTTCCGTCTCCTGTCTCCTGACTGCTGACCCTTGATCTCCATCTGCGTTCTCTTCCTCCGCCGTGATTTGCCCGCGCGATACCTGGGCCTCGAGCACCCGCTGCCGCCGCAACTTGCGGACCAAAACCCGCAGCCCCGCAAGCTGCACAATGTCGCCGCCGCGCGGTGGACGCTGGAGTTGGGCAACGATCACGTCGTGCAAAGTCCGGCACTCGGCGGGCAATTGCCGCCGATCGAGCCGCGCGCCGGTGACCTGCTCGAAACGCTCCAACGGCACGCCGCCGCCCATCACCCAGCCCGCCAGACCCTCCGATACATGGCTGGGCGCGCGGTCGTATTCGTCTTCGATGTCGCCGACCAACTCCTCCAGGATGTCCTCCATCGTGACCAGGCCGACGATCACCCTTTCGGCATCGCGGACCAGCGCGATGTGGACGTGCTCGTGGATCATCCGCTGCAGGCTGGATGCGATCGAAAGTTCGGCCTTGAGGTCGGGCAGGGAACGAATGATGCCCCGTAGCGACGGTTGGTGCGGCGCCAATCGAAGCTCGGAGACGATGTCCTTGAAGTTGACGTAACCGCAAATCGACTGCGGGTCGCCTGGACGCGAACAGACGGGGAACCGCGTGTGCATGTCGGTGTGGGCCAACACCAGGCTCTCGGCCATCGTCTGGTTGACCGCGAGCGTCACGACATCGCGAAGCGGGATCATGATCTCGGCGATCGAGCGGCTCGACAGCCGCGCCGCTCCGAGGATGATTTTTTCTTCTTGGCCGCCGATCAGCCGCGAGGTGCGGGCAAGCGCCACCACGGCCCGCAATTCCTCGATTTCGGTGACTTCGGCCTTGTGCCCTTCGACCTGCGGCTTCCAACGGCGTTCGCTCCAGGCCAAAAGGGCCTTGACCGAGCCTTCCATCACCCAAACGGCCGGGAACACGGACCGCGAAAAGGCCCTCATCGGCGGCGAGAACTTGAGGCAAACCCATTCCTTGTTTTTCAGTGCGAACACCTTGGGGATCAGCTCGCCGATGACGATTGTCACCGCGCTCAAGGGGATCACAACCAGCGTCACCGCCAGCACATCGGCCACCCATTCGGAAACGCCCCAGTCGTCGTGCAAGACGGGCGAAATATCCTCCGCCGCGCCATGGCCGCCCGTGGCCGCGGCGATGGCGCCCACGAGCGTGATACCCAGTTGCAGCGTGGCCAGGCTGGCCTCCATGCTCTGCTTCATCAAGAGCGCCGCTTTGGCCCCTTTGCGGTGGGCATCGGCCAGGGCCTTGAGCCGCCCCACCGAGATGCTCGCCAAAGCGATCTCATACGCGGCAAACATGGCGTTGATCGAAATCATCAACACCATGATCAACAACGTCAGCGTCATACGGCCCTCGGGTGGAGAATCTCGTGCCGCCACGCAACACCCCTCTTGGTAGGGCGCGCGGCGTAGGCATTGTATCCATTCCGCGGCCGGCGTGCATGTTTTGCACAGGTGCGCTTCAATAAGTCCTTTTTGCAAAACACTTTACGCCCTGTTTCCAGCCGGCGCTTTTGCTTGTTCAGCTGCGCCGAAGTTCTTCAAGCGACTTTAACACGCTTCGACTCCGCTGGGCTACAATGCGGTGCTTCGGAGACCCGATCTCATGCACGCACCGTCCGAACTCTATCGCCCATCGCTCGCACTGCTCACCGACCTCTACCAATTGACGATGGCCTATGGCTATTGGAAGAGCGGCATGCGACAGCGCGAGGCCGTGTTTCACCTGTTCTTCCGGCAGCACCCATTTCGTGGCGGTTTCACGATCGCTTGTGGGTTGGAATACGTCGTCGATTGGCTCACGCGGTTTCGCTTTGCCGATGACGACCTGGCGTACCTTGCCACGTTGCGCGGCGATGACGGCGAGGTGCTGTTCGAGCCGGCGTTCTTCGATTACCTGCGGACCGTCACGTTCAGCGGCGACCTCGACGCGGTGCCTGAGGGGACGGTCGTCTTCCCCAACGAACCATTGATTCGGGTGAGTGGGCCGCTGATTCAGGGGCAACTGTTCGAGACGGCCCTCTTGAACATCGTCAACTTTCAGACGTTGATCGCCACCAAGGCCGCCCGTGTCTGCCTTGCCGCGAGGGGCGATCCGGTCGTCGAGTTCGGGCTCCGCCGCGCCCAGGGCATCGACGGCGCCCTGGCGGCCAGCCGGGCGGCCTACGTCGGAGGTTGCGCCGCCACCTCCAGCGTGCTGGCCGGCCGCACATTTGGCATCCCGGTGAGGGGCACGCACGCGCATAGTTGGGTCATGGCGTTCGACGACGAACTATCGTCGTTCCAGGCCTACGCGGAGGCCATGCCCAACAACTGCGTGTTCCTGGTCGATACCTACGACACGCTGGGAGGTGTGCGGCGCGCGATCGAGGTTGGCCAATGGCTGCGATCGCGCGGGCACGAACTTGCGGGCATCCGGCTCGACTCAGGCGACCTGGCTTACTTGAGCATCGCCGCCCGCAAGCTTCTTGACGGTGCCGGCTTTCACCGCTCGCTAATCGTCGCCAGCAACGACCTCGACGAGCACCTGATCGCCAGCCTCAAGGAACAGGGTGCGGTAATCGGCGTGTGGGGGGTGGGCACGAAACTGGTCACGGCCTTCGACCAGCCCGCCTTGGGTGGTGTCTACAAGCTGGCGGCCATCCGATCGCCTGGCGAGGCCTGGAGCTACCGCCTCAAGCTTTCGGAGCAGTCGATCAAGATTTCG
>DATLQY010000400.1:0-4130 GCA_035534975.1 Pirellulales bacterium | reverse complement strand
GCGGGACATGGCCGGTGAGGGGTGAGGGGTGAGTGGTGAGTGTTGAGTGGTGAACGGTTCGTCGGCAGTTGCCGAGTGCCGACTGTAACCTGTCCCCTCTCCTTCTTCCTTCATACCATACCCTTCAACAGTCCCAGACAGGCCTCAATCTGCTCGTCGCTTCCGACGGATATCCGCAATCCGTCGCCCCAACCGGCATAATCCATGTACCTTACCAGGATGCGCTGGCTCTTGAGCCGCTCGTAAAGCGGCTTGACCGGCACGCGAGAGTGCGGGCACCAAACGAAATTGGCTTGCGACTCGACGGCCGCGAAACCCAGTTCGCGCATGGCGGTCGTGAGCGCGGCCCGCGTGGCGACGATCTTGGCCCGGTTCGCCGCCAGCCAATTCTGGTCGTCGATGGCGGCCGTTGCCGCGGCGATCGACAAAGCGTCGCAATTGTACGAGTCCTTGACCTTGATCAACCCCGCGATCACCCGCGGCTGGGCCACTAGAAAGCCAAACCGCAGCCCCGCCAGTGCGTATGATTTGCTCAGCGACCGTGAGACCATGATCCTCTCGTTTTGCGCCACGAGCCGCAGGCAATTGTCGGAAGCAAAATCGGCGTAGGCCTCGTCAACCACGAGCGGGCAAGGGAGCCGTTCGGCCAGTTCCAGGATGCGCTCGCCGGAAATCATCGTGCCCGAGGGGCTGTTGGGGTTGGGAAGAAACACCAGCCGCAGTCCGTCGCCGGCCGACGCGAAACGGTCGGCGAGCGACCAATCGGGCTCGAAGGAAATCTCCTCGCTCCTGGCGCCCTGAATCTGAGCGAGCGTCTTGTAGAGGATGTAGCTCGGGTAGGGGAGCCTCAGCAGTTGCCCCTCGCCGACGAATGCCCGCGTGAGGAGCGTCAGGATTTCATCGCTGCCGTTGCCGCAGAGCACCCAGTCGGGATCGACGTTCAGGACCTCGGCCGCGCGCTGTCGAAAAGCGCTGGCCAGGGGATCGGGGTAGCGGCCCAAGCCCCGTTCGAGCACCGCCTGCACCGCCCGCGCCACCGCCGGCGAGGCGGGGTAAGGGTTTTCATTCGTATTGAGTTTGATGAACTTGCCCGCCTGCGGCTGTTCGCCGGGCACGTAGCCGTTCATCGCGTCAATCGCGGGGCGGAAGTAGGACATGCTGCGTGGTGAAGGGTGAGGGGTGAGGGGTGAGTGGTGAGTGTTCAAGGTTCAGGTTTGGGAAACAAGGAAGATCATCCACAGATTTCGCCGATTTCACAGATTAGGTTTCAGATGGAACACAGTTCAACACGGATGTAAGCGTAAGTCGCAACGCCGCCGCTGGCAACGCACGACGGAGTACGGGTTCCTCTTTTCTGAAGGGGACATGGAGGCGATGTCGGGGATGATTTCTGGACCGTCTTTTTACCAAGGTGCTCTTCATCCCAGATTCGTGTAATTCGTGCGATTCGTGGATCTTTCGCCGTCGTTTCGGCACTTTCTTCTTCATCCTTCATCCTTCATTCTTCGCTTCCTCATCCCTCATCCGAATCTCGACACTGGCCCGGTGCGCGGTCAGCCCCTCGGCGCCAGCCAAGGTCCGCACATCGGGCGCCAGCTCCGCAAGCCCTTCGCGCGTGAAATGGATCACGCTCATGCGCCGCAGGAAGTCATTGGCCGAAAGCCCGCTGGCCCAGCGAGCGGTGCCGCTGGTGGGCAGCACGTGCGAAGGGCCGGCGGCGTAATCGCCGACGGCCACCGGACTATAGTGCCCGAGAAACGTGGCGCCGGCATGCCGGATCTTGCCGAGCAGGTTTTCGGCCTGGTCGGTGGCGATGTGCAAATGTTCGGGAGCAATTTCGTTCGCCCACCGGCAGGCCTCGTCGGCGTCGCGCACCTCGATCAAGGCGCCGAAATCCTCGAGCGACCTGCGAGCCAATTCGCCGCGTTCGAGCGTCGCCAGTTGGACTTCCATCGCCCGAGCGGTCGCGTCGAGCAGCGATCGACTCCAGGAAATCAACAGGCTCGCTCCCGGCGAGTGCTCCGCCTGCGCGATCAGGTCGGCGGCGACGAATGGCGGGTACGCCGTCTCGTCGGCGATGATCACCACCTCGCTCGGGCCGGCGATCGCGTCGATATCCACCTCGCCGTAGACTCGCTGCTTGGCCAGGGCCACGAACAGGTTGCCCGGTCCCACGATTTTGTCGACGCGCGGCAGCCCCTCGACGCCGTAGGCCAACGCTGCCACGGCCTGCGCTCCGCCCAACCGATAGACCTCGCTCACGCCGAGCTCGTGACACGTTGCCAGCAATTCGCGGTTGTACGCTCCAAAGGGCGTCGGCGGGGCGACGATCGCCAGTTCGACGACGCCCGCCGCCTGCGCGGGCACGACTGTCATCAACACCGTCGACGGGTACGCCGCCGCCCCGCCGGGCACGCAGATCCCAACTCGATCGAGCGGAACGTAGCGCTGCATCAAAAAGCCGCCGTGCGCTCGTTCGAGCCGAACATCGCGGTGCAAAATGGCGCGCTGGTACGCAAGCACGTTGTCGCGGACCCGGCGAACGCTGGCCAGAAAGTCGAAGGGCGCGGCGGCGTGCGCGGCAGCCAGTTCCGCCGCAGGAACACGGATCGTTTGCGCAGTCAATTGGGCCTGGTCGATGCGGGCAGAGTAATCGAGCACGGCCGTTAGCCCCTGATGGCGCACGTCGCCACAGATCCGCTCGACCACCTGGGCCGGCGTGAGCGGCTCGCCGAAGACTTCGATCGTCCGTCGGCGGCCCGCCTCGCTGACCACGTCGCCACGCGGGCCAAGCCGCTCACGCAGCGCGGCGATCGCCCGCCGAGCATCGTCGCGGCGCGCATCGATCTGCGGCACGTTCAGGGTTGGCATGGGGGGAAAAACATGAAGGTTGAGCTTGAGGCGAAATCCCGACTTGTCGGGGATGAAGGATGAAGGGGAAATCGGCCTTGCGTTGAGTCTTGGGGGGGGCTTGTTCATTCTGACTCGTTGGCTCCCTTTGGGAAAGACCCACCTGGGGCGACCTGGTTCGGACCGTGGGGTAGGCATGGCCTGCGCAAAATGCCCCTGTTCCGCGTTTGGAGCGTAATCCCGGTTTTGTTCCGCCACAGCGTGCAGCATGCCATGCCACCGGCTTGCCCGGTGGTCCGTGACGTTGGCAGCTACTCAAAGGCGGTCTCAGTCGGTGTCGTCGTACCCCGATTGCCCGGCCACTGCCTTTGGCAGTGGCCGGGCAATCGAGGGATATTGGTGCCGGCCGATTGTAGCTGACAACGTGAAACTCCACCGGGCAAGCCGGTGGCATCTTCTGGAACCACCGGGCGTCGGCGGAACAGAATTAGGATCAACAGTTTGGGGCCATTCGATCGGATTTACCGCGACTTTGCGCAGGGTAGGCCTAGGGTCTTCCCGCCCCCTCGTCGATCAGCATCAGGCCCGTCAGCCTGGCGGCGGTCGCGGCCAATATCCGTGCCTCGTCGCGAGTCGAACAGCGCATCAGTTCGAGCCGAGCGTGGCGTGGCCCAACCAGCCCCACCACGGTCGAAGCGCTGGTCGCGCCGTCGCCGTCCGAAGCGACAATCACGCCGTAATAGGCCGTTAGATCATGGCGCGCTCGGTCCAACGGCAGGGGCCAGGCGGGCCAAATCGTGATGGTCCGCGAGCGACGCTCGAATCGCAAACGCCGGCCGCTGACCACCAATAGGATCCCAATCACGACCGCCAGCCCGCCGAACGCCAGGGGCGGAAGGGCGGGCCGCGGCACGTTCTCATTGCCGACACCCCCAACCGCGCCGGCGCAAAGCACGGCGCCCATCGGCACGAGAATCCAGCCCCAGAGCCTGATCAGGCCTGGGGCAGGCCGGCGGTGGCTCCAGCGATCGTGTCGATCGCCCCCATCCTGCGATTCAACGAGCGGCGCGGCGGTGCGGGGAGGGGGTGTCACGAGGTTGACGATGGGCAATGACAAGAATCCCGCGATCTGCCCGGCGGCAAACTGGGCGGCGGACGGTCCCGGCAGATCGAACACGTCGAGCCGGGCGCCGCGCGGACCGTGCAGGAAAACGCACCAACGCGGAGGGTCGTGGTCGCCGCGATGCTCAATGCCCAAAGCCCCATAAGCCCGCAGGTTA
>DATLQY010000399.1:0-4105 GCA_035534975.1 Pirellulales bacterium | reverse complement strand
TTCCACATTCCGCAGCACCGTCGCCATGAAAAATCCTTTTCGCAATCGCGAAAAACGACCGATCGTGGCACGGATATCGAGGACCGTCAATCGCTTAAATAACCCCCTTGACCAACCTAGAAAAGGGTGGGACAAGACCGCGGAGCGGGCGCCGGCCCACCATTGCCCGACGATGGTGGGCCGGGAGACCCATTGCGCGGGTGCCCCTCCAAAGGCGAGCTTGTCCCACCCTACAAATTCACGAAGCCGCTCGACGACGGGCCGAGTGCCGTAGGACGCATCGTTCACAGGCAGGTCCAGCCGCCGTCGACCATCAGGTTCAACCCGGTCACGTACTCGGACGCATCCGAGGCCAGGAACACGACGGCCCCTTTGATGTCGTCGTTGTCGAGCATTCGGCCGATTGGGACGCGCTGGCAATAGCGGTCCAGGAACGGCCGCGGCTGGTTGTCGAAATAACCGCCGGGGCTGATGCAATTGGCTCGCACACCCTTTTTTCCGTAGTAGCACGCCAGGTAGCGGGTGAAGTTGATCATGCCCGCCTTCACGAAGTTATAGGTCGGCGGCTGTTTCATTTCCGTCCCGGAGTACAGGTTGGGGTCGTTCGATACGACGCCGTAGATGCTCGAAATGTTGACGATCGAGCCACGGCCCTGCTGAACCATCGCCGGAATGAAGGCGCGGCAGGTTTCGAACAATCCCGCGAAGTCGCCCCCGGCGCTCGACCGGCAGTGCTCGTCCGATTGGTCTTCGAACCCTCCGACATGGCCGTCGCGGGCCAGTGCGCTGTTGACCAGGATATCGAGACGGCCGAAGCGGGCCAGCACCTCGTCGCGCAGCGTGCGGATCGACGCCGCGTCGGCCAGGTCGAATCGCAGGCCGTGCGCGTCGTAACCGTTCGACCGCAATCGCGCGGCGAACTCTTCGTTCCGCTTCAGCGATCGCGAAGCGGTGATGACGGTCGCGCCCGCCTCCGCCAGTCCCTCGGAAAGACTGCTGCCGAAAAGCGGCCCAGCGCCGGCCGTCACCAGGGCCACACGACCTCGCAGGCTGAACCGATCGAGAATTCCCATATACAGGTTCCTTTATTTCGTGCCGGGCTGCCACCGGTACTTCCAGCTTTGTTTCGTTACGGCCAAAAGGCCGTGTCACGGGGTAACGATCGATTGTTCCAGTCGTCCGCTCCCGCCGCTAGAATGCACGCATCTCGCCCAACCTTCAATGGCCCCGATTCGGAGAAACGGCACGATGGCTGTCGACCGCCCCAAGCCGCAGCCGCTGCGCCTGAAGATCGAAGGCGTCATCGGGGCGGCGGAGCGGATCGGCGAACGCGTTCGGATCGAGCTTCCCACGCATTCCGGTCTGGCGGGCGTGGCGGAGAACGTGGCGGCGGCCGCCCGCGAAGCCGACCGGCTCTCGCGCAAGCTGAAGCGGCCCTTGAGCCTCCATCGCGCTCCGGCCTTCTTTCTCGCCGCTGCTGTTCTGCTCCTTGGAATCTGGATGTATTTCAAGTTCTTCCATGTCTCGATCTTATCAGTTGCTTTGCCCGATCGAGTCGCCATCACGGGAGGCCAGTTGAGACCCAATGCCTTTGACGCGAGCGAAATGCTTCAGGGCGTCGACGCTTTCCTGGGAATCATCGTCAACATCGGCCTGGCGTTCCTGGCCTTGCTGGGGATCGAAGTGATGACGTACCGGAAGCGGTTTCACGAACTCAATTCCCTCGTCAGTCTCATCAGCATGCTGCAGAGTAACAAGGACGTGCTCGGCATTCGCGACGCGACCGTTCGGGCCGAACGGCTGCTCTACCTGTCCATGTGCAGCGATCTCCTGGGCCTCGTGAGCATGATCAGCGGCTATTACACGCAAGAGAATTCGTCACTGCTGTTCAACAATCTCTCCGAAGTGATCCATCAGCGCTGCGACGGCCTCAAGATCAACATTCAGCTAAAGATCTTGCACGCCATCATCCCGCCACTCGAGCCGACCGAGCCACTCAAGCCCGGTGTCACCCCGTCGGCGTGAATGTTTTGAGATGCCTATCTGGCCCGTCCGTCGTTTCGCCACCAGCGGAGTTCGTTGGCACCGCGTTCGGCGCAGGCGGCGATGTCGAGGCGGCCGTCGTTGTCGAGGTCCGCGACGATTACCGTGACGGCGTTCGGCCAATCTCGTTTGACCAGGTGCCGCTTCCAGCCTTCCTTCGGGTCGCCCGTGTTCTCGAACCAGGCGAGACGCCCTTGCGGGCCCCAGGCGGTTGCGACCACGTCTTGGTCACCGTCACCGTCCAGGTCGCCGGCGACCGCCTCGAAGCCCTGCGGAAAACCGGCGGCGATCGCGTGCTTCTTCCACTCGGTCGCGAGGCCCGGCCGGCCGACGTTTTCGTACCAGGCGACCTGGTGCGAGTCCGGCGAGTCGTTTCCGACGGCGGCGGCGATTCCGAACGCCATCAGCACGTCGAGATCGCCGTCGCCGTCCATGTCCGCCGGGTGTCCGTGCGCCGGCGCGATCGTCGCGCCGTCGATAACATGCTTCATCCAAGGCTCCGTGGCCGGCTTCTCGGTGTTCGCGTACCAGACGATCTGGTTGCTGGTTCGCGAGGTCCCAAGCAGGTCGGGCTTGCCGTCGCGATTGAAGTCCGCCGCGGCGATCGTGCGGGTCTCGCCGACCATGCCTTCGATTTCGTGCCGCACCCACTGGCTTGCGGCAGCTTGGCCACCGATGTTTTCGAACCAGTCGAAACGATTGCCGAACCGCCAACTCGATGCCGCAACGTCCAGGTCGCCGTCGCCATCCAGGTCGGCCAAAGCAACGTCGTACGAGCCCGGAAGTTCCTTCGGAGCGCAGACACGATGGAGCTTCCAGGGCCGGGCGATCGCCTCTTTGCCGGGGTTTTCGAACCAACGGATGTCCCAACCCAGGTTGTCGACGATGACGACGTCGGGCCGGCCGTCGCGGTTGACGTCTCCGGTGGCGTGTCGCTCCAGGCGGACGGGCTGGTCTTCCCGCTTGGCGTACTTCTGTATGAACGAGTGCTTGAAATTCCCTTGGCCGTCATTCAACAGCAGGTAGAGGTTGCTGTTGGGCTCCGCGTCGGAGCTGGTCAGATCGAGGTCGCCGTCTCCGTCGAGATCAGCCGCCGCGCAGGCGTACGAGTACGTGTAATTGGCGAGCAACCGCCGCTCGGTCAGAACGATCGGACCGGCTTCGATCGTCTTCGGCGGTTCAGGCTCCGCGGAAGGTTCGCCGTTGGGATGCGAAGCCTTCGCCGGACCGTCCGCGGAAAGGGTCAGTTGCACCACGACGACGAGCAGAACGCCAAGGATGAGCTTGAAACTTGGAAGCCGTCGCCGCGAGAGAAGGCGAGAAAGCGCGTGTCGCTCGCACCGTCGCCGCGGGTCGCTCGTTCGCATCGTACGTTCTCCGAAGGAATCGCGTGAGTATGGAGATTGACGCGCCAGGTCGACTCCGAGTTTATCGACTCTCGCGGCGTGATTCAATCGGGCACCACGGGGTTTTCGGCCACAGCGAGTGGCGTTATCCTGGAACGGACACGCCAGGATCTGTGCGGGCGTGACTCGGTATGAACGATCTGCACGCCATCCGTGGGCACATGCATCCTTCCAAAATGGCTCAGCCCGTGCTCATCGAGATTGTAAAACCGTTTCTCACCGATTGTGTCGGCTGCGCCCGGCGGATGTTCGTAGGCCCCGGCTGGCGGATCGTCGCCGGCGATCTTTCTCATGCCATCTGCGACGAATGCGCATCGAAGGTCGATCCGACGATGACCGACCAACGCGATCGGAACAACGGGCGTTCGCAAGACGGCTCCTTGGCGACGATCCTCGAAACCGAACGCCTTCTCTTGCGAGAAATCGTCCCGGACGATGCGGCGGCGTTGTACGCGCTGGACCGCGATCCTGAAGTCGTCCGTCATACCGGCGGCGGCGGCGAAGGCCCCCGTAGCGTCGAAGAGGCGCGGGCTGGCCTCGTCGCGCGGTCGATCGCCGACTACCGCCGCTATGGGTTCGGCCGCTGCGGCTGCGTTTGGAAGGCAACCGGCGAGCTGATCGGCATGTGCGGCCTGAAGTACCTCGACGAGTTGGGT
>DATLQY010000398.1:0-4514 GCA_035534975.1 Pirellulales bacterium | reverse complement strand
CTCTACCAGCGCGCCACCGAGCACCTGCCGCCCGAGCCGAAAGAGATCAAGCCGCACCCCTACGGCGTCGAGCTGGGGATTCTGGTCACGATGCTCAAGGACACCACGTCCCCGACGTTGTCGCAATTCCTCTGCAACAGCTTCTCTCGGGTCAGTCCCTCCGTGGCACGCCGTATCTGCGAGGCCGCCAAGCTGGGCGTGCGCAATTCGCCCCACAAGATCGGCCGCCACGAGGCCGATTCGCTCTACCAGGCGATCCAGCAGACCAAGATCAGCTCGCCGGCCACCGACTGCCTCTCGCCGATCGGCGAGGAGCTGCTCTTGAAGGGACTGCACAAGGTGGTGCCGGGCGAGTTCTACGTCGCCTCGACGCGTCCGCCCGCCGTCTACCGCGGCAACCCGTTCGTGATCGAGGCCGCCCTGGCCTACGGCGGCGTCTCGACGGCGCAGAAGATCTCGCTCGAAGCGTTGACGGAGCTCTTGACCGAGAGCGACGCCCGCACGCTGCGGCAGTTCCTGATCAACACCTTCAACGGGGTCGGGGCCGAGGGGTCCGACAAAATCCTCAAGGAAGCCGACCTCGGCATCCGGGCGACGCCGGGCAAACTCAAACCGGCCGACATCGCCAAGCTGCACACGGCGATGCGTTCGGTGAGCCTCGAAGACGGCCAGACGATGAACGTGCTGCGCTATGCCAACCGAGTCCCCTTGCAATTCCAGCCCGGCGCTTGCGCGATCACGCAGACGATCACCAGCACGAATTGGAAGAGCTACGGGCTGAGCCAGCCGCGGGGTTCGTTGCCCAGCGGACCGGTGACGGTGATGGTTCACATGGCCAGCGTCTGGGTCCCCTTCACCAGCGAGTCGAAAGAGGCGGTGGCCTCGTACCCAGAAATCCAGAAAGAGCTGCGGCTGGCGCTGCAGGCCGTGGGCCGCAAATTGAACATGTACCTGCGGCGGCGGCTGAAGGTCAAGCAAGAAGGGGAACGGCGGAGTTTGTTCTTGCGCTACCTGGGCGAGGTGGCCACCGCGGTGAGTGAAATCAACAAGGCCGACCGAACGGCACTTTACGACCGCCTGCTCGAGCTTGCCAAGAAGAAGACCACGGAAGCTGACGCCAAATTCGACGACCGTGGCCGCAAGGTGACCGACGAGGACGAGGAGGATTTCGGCGACAACGTGCTGATCATCCCGCCGGAGCCGGAATCGCCCGCCGACAAATCCGCGAATTGAGAAGTCACAGGTTGCCAATCGTGCATACTCCGTGCGTATAATGAACCCAGAGGCTGGAGTTGGGAGTGTCTCCGGCAAGACGAACCAAAGCCGACGGACGCTTTACGGAGCCTCACTTGCCGGACCGAACAGTGGTCGTTGAAGGCACCGTGGTCATAGAGCATTTTTATCGCGGCGGTGACCACGGCCCACCGCACCTACATGTGTCGGGTGGGGGTGGAACGACGAGGATCGGACAAAACGGCGCTCCAATTGAACACGACCCCGAGTTGACGGCCGAGGAGGCAAATGTGGTCAAGTCTCACCTTAAAGTCATCCGCAAGACAGTCCGTAAAATTGGCCGTTGGCACTGGTTCAACGACCTGAAATGAGTAACCGAGGCGATTCAATCCGGATATTCAGATGTCAATTGCCAACGTCCACGACGAAGCGATCACGATCAGCGCCGCGCCGGGCGCATCGGCGGCGGCGCTGATTCGTGACGTCGCGCGCCAGCACATGGCCGTCGGCAATGCCGACGCCCTGCGTTGGCTTTGCTCGCACCCTGACACGCCCGAAGACGTGTTGCTGGAAATCTGCGACCATGGACTGTGCCTCGACGAGCTTGGCCACCGCCGTGGACCACGACGCTTGTTGGAGAAACTGGCGGACGAGCGCCATTACCCGGAGGCGATCATTTCATTGGCTCTCGAACTCTACGTGTCGGCATTGGAGCCGGAAGGTGCATTTGCGGCCTTCGTCGGGCGCCACGCGGACCACGCCTGGGTGCTCGAATCGTTGGCTCACAAGGAAGCATCGTCCCCGGAAAAGGAGGCCGCTTACTCGCTCGTCTTGAACGCGCACCCCGAGGCCGCCCGAATGCGAACCATACAAGATTCGTGCCGGGCGGAACGCCGGGCGCGGCAAAGCAACGACCCCGCCGAAATCGAGTCGTTGTACGCGACGCGCGACCCGGCGGTTTGGCGAGCCTTGGCAGGCAATCCGGCGACGCCGAATGCGCTTCTTGCCGAGTTGGCGAAGGCCAGAGATATCCAGTGCGCCCGCGAAACCAGGAACCTGGCCGCGGATACTTTGTCGCGACGCTAGCTCGGGTCATTGTCAACCCACGCCAAGAGCGAATTGCAATTCAGGGAAGTCGTAATGGTTACCATTAGGAAATGCCGCGAGCGGATGGGCCTGATGTACGAGATCGAAGACTTTGAGATCTACCGTCGGGCTCTGCTGGAACGTGGCATCGAACCACCGAGGAACCGCTATCGGGTTTGGGTCGCGCAGTGCGACCCAGACGCGAACGATCAGTCCGAATCTGCCTGGGAAGAACAAATTCAACGCTTTTTCGAACTTACTCCGGCGAGCGACGTGCCGTGCCGCATCGTCGACCCTTGATTTAACGATCTCTCCTACCCGCCCACCCAAACCTCATTCCACGAACACCGACATGGCCAAGAAGACGAATTCCTCATCGGCGGATTCCCCCAAGGCGAATCTCTCCGCGCGCGACAAAAAGACCCTGACCGACCTCAAGAACCTTGCCGATGGCGTGGTCGTGGCGACCGAGCGCAAACGCGACCCCTACGTCGACATTCCGGCGCGCGCGCTGTCGAACGTCAAGTACAACAAGACGAAGCGGTTCATCGAGATGGGCGGCAATACGAACCGCCGGCAGTTGTTCAACACCTCGCAGGCCAAAGCCTACATGCAGACGCTGCTCGTCGCCAGCGGCTGCAAGAAGCTGATCGACCAGGATAAAACGACCAGCATCCGGGGACTCTATTACCTGCTCAAGCACACGATCGAAGGCACCAAAGAAGAGACGTTCGACGACCAGGACGAGTGCGACCCGGTGATCGAGGACGTCGAGGTCACGCTCAACAGCCTGCGCGAGGAATTGCACCTCTATGCGAAAAAGGCGGGCGACATGGTGGGGCCGATCGTCCTGGTGGACGACGGCGACGAAATCGACTGCTCGCGGATGGGGTCCGGCGGGTACGGCGTTCCGTCGATCGTCGAGCCCGAAAGGATCGAATTCAAGAAGTGCGACGCCAAATTCGTGTTGCACGTCGAAAAGGACACGGTCTGGCAGCGGTTCAACGAGGACAAGTTCTGGCGAAAGCACAACTGCTTGCTGACTCACGGCGGCGGGCAACCGCCTCGTGGCGTGCGGAGAATGCTCTACCGTCTGCACAACGAATTGAAGCTGCCCGTCTATTGCCTCTTGGACAACGACCCATGGGGGTACTATATCTACAGCGTGATCAAGCAAGGCTCGATCAACCTGGCCTTCGAGTCGAAACGAATGGCGATCCCCGACGCCAAGTACATCGGTCTAAGGTCGAAGGACTTCGATCGCTGCAAACTTTCGAACAGCGTCAAGATTCAACTCAGTGAGACCGACGTCAAGCGCGCCAAGCAGATCTCCGAATACCCCTGGTTCGCGGGAAAATCGCCCTGGCAGAAGGAGATCCAGTTGATGCTCTCCAACGGCTTCAAGCTCGAAGTCGAATCGCTCGTGAGCAAGGACATCAGCTACGTGACCGAAGAATACGTGCCCGCGCGGCTGCGCGAAAAAGATTGGCTCGACTAGCTGCCGTCGAGATCTTGCAGCCGCCAATTCTGGCCCTTTGGCGGTTCTATGGCACCCTTGGAAACGTGCACCACGGTTGGCCCGACGCGTAGCGGACGTCGTGCGAATTCCCACCCGTAAAGTGCAAATCGGAGCTCTCGCGAGCTCCGCTACCCCGTCGCCCGGCGGCTATGCCGAATGGCATAGTGCTGGCTCTGCCGAGCGTGCAAGTGCCTCCTGGTATAGTTTAAGCCATAATTGACGATGAGATACAAGGAGCGCGCCGGGTATAGCGCCCCCCCGTTGGATTTGGAGCATCGACAGCGTATGATTTCCCAGATGACGGATTCACCTGTACCACGCGCGGCCAGTTTCCAGGCCGGTTCGGCTGCGAAAACCCCCTTGGCACTTCGTCACACCGACGCGCCGGTGGTGCCGGCGGAACGCGCGCCGCTGGCGCCGGAACGTCGCCGAGGCCCAAGGCTCCGATCGGTCGTGAAATGGATCGTCGTCTTGGCGTTGGCCTCGGCGGCCACCTACTACCGGGCGGAATGGTTGCCCCGCGTGAAAACCTGGCTCGACCCGTGGATCACGAAAACGAACGTTCCCGTGGTCAAGCCGCCAAGGATCGTGCCGGTCGTCACGGCGACGGCGTGCAACGGCGACATGGAACTGTACTTGAACGGCTTGGGTACGGTAACCGCCTTCAAGACGGTGA
>DATLQY010000397.1:0-3856 GCA_035534975.1 Pirellulales bacterium | reverse complement strand
ACGCGCACCAGTTCCCAATGCTTGAGTTTCGATCTTGGCGCGCACTCGGCGATTTCCACCAAGTCGCCCATGCCCGACTCTTCCTTTTCGTCGTGGACGTGGCAAACCGTCTTCTTGCGGAGGTACTTGCCGTACTTGGCGTGCTTCACCAGCCGGGGAATCTCCACACGGCGGCTCTTGGTCATCTTGTCGCTGGTCACGACTCCTATGGCGACTCGCTTGGGCATCAGACAGACTCCTTCGATTGCGCGCGTTGTGTCTGGATCGTCTTCAGTCGGGCGATCAGGCGGCGGTTCTTGCGCAACTCGCTGGGCGTGTCGAGCCGCTCGGTCTGCGCCTTGATGCGCAAGCGGAACAGCGTTTCGGCCGTCTCCTTCAACGTCAACATCAACTGCTCTTCGCTCATCTCGCGTAGTTCGGTGGCTTTGGTCATGGTGTCCTCATACCGTGCGACGGCGGACGAACCGCACGCGCACGGGCATCTTGTGGGCCAGCCGGCGAAAGCAGATGCGGGCCGCTTCCTCGGTGACTCCGGAAATCTCGTACAGGACCGTGCCGGGTTTGACCACGGCCGCCCAATACTCCGGCTCGCCTTTTCCCTTGCCCATGCGGGTTTCCAGGGGGATCGACGTTACGGACTTGTGCGGGAAGATGCGGATGTACAGCCGACCCTCGGTACGAAGGTACTGCTGGGCACCAATGCGGCCGGCCTCGATCGTGTTGGCGGGGATCCAACCGGCCTGGGTGGCCTGGAGTCCGTAGTCGCCGAACACGACGCGGTTGCCGCGCGTGGCATCACCTTTTATACGTCCTCTTTGGTTTTTTCGGTGCTTGACCCTCTTGGGCATCAGCGCCATGGGTATCGTCCTCTTGGTACATACCTTGATTGATCCACACCTGGACACCGAGGTGTCCCTGGGCGGTCTTGGCCTCGGCAAAACCGTAGTCGATTTTCGCGCGTAGCGTCGAAAGGGGGATCGAGCCGGCGATGGCCTTCTCGCGTCGCGACATTTCGGCGCCGCCCAGCCGTCCGGCCAATTGGACCTTGATCCCCTTGGCACCGGCTTCCATCGTTTGTTCCAAGGCCCGCTTCATCGTGCGGCGAAAGCTGGCCCGCTTGGCCAATTGCTCCGCGATGTCCTCGGCCACCAATTGGGCCTGGATCTCGGGCCGCGCAATTTCTTCGATCTTGATGTTGATCCGCCGGCCCACCAGGTCCTGCATCTCGGTCTGCAAGCGCTCGACCTCCTGCCCCTTGCGTCCGATGATGATGCCCGGCCTCGCCGTGAAAAGCACTACTTTCACCTCGTCGCGGGTCCGCTCGATTTCGATCTTGGGGATGCCGGCGAATTTGTACTTTTCCTTGATGAACTTCCGCAGCTTGTGGTCTTCCAACAAAAGCTCGCCGTACTCCTGCTTGGAAGCGTACCAACGGCTCTTCCAGCCGCACATGATGCCGGTGCGAAAACCCACAGGATTGACTTTTTGACCCATCGCGCTTCCTGTCTGCCAGTTCAGCCTATTGCGACCAGTTCAGCCTATTGCCAATTGTCGACCGTCACGCGGATATGACTCATCCGTTTCTTGATCATGAACGCCATGCCGCGCGCCCGGGGACGAACGCGTTTGAACATCGGACCGTCGTCCACCCTGGCGTCGACCACCACCAGGTTCTGGAGGTTCGTCGCGCGGCGGTCCTCGGCGTTGCCCAGCGCGCTCTTGAGCACCTTCTCAAGCAGGCGCGCCCCGCGCTGCGGCTGATAGCGAAGGATGTCAAGCGCGTCGTCGGCGTGCTTGCCGCGGATCAGGTCGGCCAGCGGCCGGACCTTGCGGGCGCTGATCCGAGCAAAGCGGAGTACTGCTTCATAAGCCATGGTTGCAACTTCCCAACATCGCGTGGCGGTACTCGTGAGAGTTCCGTTCAATCGCATTCCAGGTCAATTCGGACTTCCCACGAATGTCGCTACTATTTCTTCTGTCCTTTACCTCCGTGCCCGCGGAACGTCCGCGTCGGGGAGAACTCGCCGAGCTTGTGGCCGACCATGTCCTCGGTCACGAAGACCTTCATATGCAGCTTGCCATTGTGGACCATGAACGTATGGCCGACGAATTCCGGAACGATCGTGCAGGCGCGGGCCCAGGTCTTGATGGGGACCTTCGCCCCTTGGTCATTGAGCTTTTGCACCTTCATGTACAACTTGGGGTTGATGAAGGGGCCTTTTTTCAGCGATCTTCCCATAAATCACCCTAAATCTTGAGCTGCCCGTACCGGCGCGAACGGCGCCGGCGCACGATGGCCGAATTCGAGGGCTTTCGCCGGTTACGGGTGCGACCCCCCTTGGCCAGCTTGCCGGTCGGACTGACCGGGTGCCGACCTCCCTTGGTGCGGCCCTCGCCGCCGCCGTGGGGATGGTCGATCGGGTTCATGGCGGTGCCTCGAACGTGTGGCCGAATGCCCATCCAGCGCTTTCGGCCGGCCTTGCCCAGTACGATATTCATGTGGTCCGGATTGCCCGTCGCGCCCACCGTCGCTCGGCACGCGGCGGGAATGCGGCGAATTTCGCCGCTGGGCAGCGTGATCTGGGCCCAGTTGGCGTCGCGGGCGGCCAGCACGGCGCTGGTACCGGCCGAACGGCAGAGCACACCGCCGCGCCCCGGCTGCAGTTCGATGTTGTGAATCGCCATGCCCATCGGAATATTCTTAAGCGGCAGGCAGTTTCCCAAACTCGGCGGCGCGTCGGGACCGGAGAGCACTTCGGCGCCGGCCGCCAGACCGTGGGGCGCGATGATGTACCTCTTCTCGCCATCGACGTAGTACAAAAGCGCGATCCGCGCGCTGCGGTTGGGGTCGTATTGGATCGAATGGACCTTGGCGGGCACGCCGTCCTTGTTGCGTTTGAAGTCGATCAGCCGGTACTGCTGCTTGTGTCCGCCGCCGCGATGGCGCGAGGTGATTCGCCCCTGGTTGTTGCGCCCGCCCGTCTTGATCTTGGGCACCAACAGGTTCTTCTCCGGCTTGGCGCCCGGGGTCAGCTCAGCGAAGTCGCTGACGCTCGCCCCGCGGCGGCCCGCGGTGACCGGTTTGTAGCGCCGAATTCCCATAAGTTCCCCTGTCCCCTAGAATCGCTGTTCCCTAGATCCCTGTCCCCTAGAAGAAGTCAATCCGGTGTTCGGCATTGAGTTTGACGATCGCCTTTTTCCAATCTTGCGTGTAGCCGTTACGAAATCGGCTGCGGCGCGGCTTTCCTTTTCGGTTGATCGTCCGCACTTGCAGTACTTTTACGTCGAAAAGGGATTCCACCGCCCGGCGCACATCGTGCTTCGTTGCCAGCTTGTGAACCTCGAACGAGTAAGCGTTGTGCCGCGTCGAGCGGTGCATCCCCTTCTCAGTCACCAGCGGCCGCAGAATGATCTGGTGCGGTTCAAGCTTGATCGCCGGACCGTCATCATGATGGGTTGAATGGTTCATGGTTCAGAATCCGGTATCTTGCATCCCCGCGCCGTTACCCCTGCCATTTCAAAAGTTCTGTACCTGAAAAACACCATGCTAGCCGGCCGCCTCGGCAGTGCGGGCGGCCCGCTTGCGGATCGCGTCGAGCGCCGCTTTGGTAACCAACAATTTGTGGGGCGCCAGCACGTTCAGGGCATTCAAACCCGAAACCGGCTGCACCGTCACCCCCGCGATGTTGCGGGCGCTTTTGTAAACGTTCACGTCGCGGGCGGCGGTGGTCACCAACACTTTCGCCCCGTCGCACTTCAAGGCCCGCAAGATTCCGGCCATGTCTTTGGTCTTGGGCGATGCGAGCGAGAGGTCGTCGATGACCACCATCTGACCGTCTCGTAGTTTCGAGGCCAG
>DATLQY010000396.1:0-2295 GCA_035534975.1 Pirellulales bacterium | reverse complement strand
ACGGCGACGATCTCGGGCCGCTCGACCAGCGCCGCGTCGAAGCGCCGCAACTCGTCGCGAACCACGTGGTAATTCGCCGTCGGATCAGCGCCGTCGGCCGGCTCCGGCTCGACGAGGTGTACGAGAATTCCGGCCCGCTGGATGTGCCGCAGGAACTCGTGCCCCAAGCCGTGCCCGGCGTGCGCGCCTTCGATCAGCCCCGGGATGTCGGCCAGCACGAATGACCTCTCGGCGTCGAGCTGAACCAGGCCCAGGTTGGGGAACTTCGTGGTGAAGGGGTAAGCGGCGATCTCGGGCCGGGCGCGCGACAGCCGGCTGAGGAGCGTGCTCTTCCCGGCGTTCGGCTTGCCGATCAGCCCAACGTCGGCAATCACCTTGAGCTCGAGCACGAGCTCGCGGACCTCGCCTTCCTCGCCGGGCGTGCTTTGCCGTGGAGCGCGGTTCGTGGACGACTTGAAACGCAAGTTACCTTTGCCGCCTCGCCCGCCGCGGGCCGCCACGACGCGGCCGCCCGGCTGCGAAAGGTCCTTGAGCACGTGTCCCGCCGCGGCATCGAGCACCATCGTACCCGGCGGCACATGGATGACCAGATCGCAAGCGCTGCGGCCATGACAGTTCGCCCCGCGCCCAGGCTCACCCTTGTCGGCCCGCCAATGCTTGCGTTGCGAGAGTCCCGCGAGGCTGTCGACGCCGGGCTCGGCGACGATGATCACGCTGCCGCCGTCGCCACCGTCGCCGCCGTCGGGACCGCCGCGCGGGATGTATTTTTCGCGACGAAAGCTGACACAACCATTGCCCCCCCTGCCTGCCAACACGTGAATCTGAACGCGGTCGACGAACATGGGGCGTGGGGCAGGTTTTCAACCTGCCATACCAAGGTTGAGTTTATGGCAAGTTGGAAACCTGCCCCACCTACCGCGTATCCACGATGTTCACGCGGCGGCCCTCCCGGTCGAACTTGACGTACCCATCGATCAGAGCGAAGAGCGTGAAGTCGCTCCCTTGACCAACGCCCTTGCCTGGGAAAAAGCGGTTGCCCACCTGGCGGACCAGGATGTTTCCGGCCGTTACCTGCTCGCCGCCGAACCGCTTGACCCCTCGACGTTGCGATTGCGAATCGCGTCCGTTGCGGCTGGAGCCTTGTCCCTTCTTGTGTGCCATGTCCGCTGGTCTCCGTTTCGGGGCGCCGTTGTTTCGGGGGCGCCACCCGTAGCGGAATTCGTGAGAATTCCGAGCGTTGGGATCAAATCGGAACTCTTACGAGTTCCGCTACCACTACCACGAATTCGGCTTCGAAGCGCAAACCATATTTCTAGCGGTAAAGCCAAAGATAGTCAACCTTCTCTTCCGGCTTGATGCCGAAGCGATCTTCCCCCTGGTGCTCCCAGAAACCGAAACGGATCTCCTCTTCGTGCTCGTCATAGCGATCGCTGGGCCGCCAAAAGTTGATCCGCAGTGTCTTTTGCGTCCGTTTCCGGCCTGTTCCCAATGGATTGCCCGGCTTGTAGACGTACGCCGGCGGATCGCCCGCCTTCGCGTCCTCCCAGTGATAAGCGTTGGTCAGTCCCTGGATGAAGACGGAGAAATGGTCGATCGTCGGGTCGATGTCTTCCCAGGTTGCCACGCCCCACACGCTCAGGTCCAGACCCTCGGGGCTGGGAGGAATGTCGCGCATCATCTCGATCGTGTTGTGCAGCTTTGCGGCCGGCTCGGGCACCACGTCGGCCACGTTCTTCAGCCGTCGGCCGGCGTCCTCGCGCTTTTCGATTTCGGGAATCGCCACCGGGATGATCTGATCGGGATAGATCTTCTTCGGTTTCCAGCTTTCCAACGTAAACCGGGGGATGAACCGGATCGGCTTGTCGGAGACGACTTCGACGGGCTTGGCATTCCCGCCCTCGACGCTATGTTTCCAGACTTTGCCTGTGTTCTTGACCCGGTAGAGCAGGTACCAAATTTGTTTCCGGTCGAAACGGCCCTCCGTCGTGGGAATGTCGACGAAAATCATCCGCATCGGCTTGAGCGTGATTTCCAACATGTAGACTTCGTGTTCGAAGACGACGTCCTTAGCGACGGCAAGCGCCTTCGAGGCCAGCCTTTCGCCGAACGTCGGGTCGACCGCCAGCACCTCAACCATGTCATGGCGGCTGAAGGTGGCGCCGGCATCGCTTTCCACGGGAATCGTCACCTCGACTCCAGGCGCCGTGGCGCGAAACCGGCCTCCGGAAGCGACATTACCGCCGGATTTGGCGCTATTGCCGGGTTTTGGGACCACCTTGCCAGGCGTCCGCGACT
>DATLQY010000395.1:0-6528 GCA_035534975.1 Pirellulales bacterium | reverse complement strand
GGTCGACGTCGCGGCACTGTCCGCGAATCTGCGAAGGCAGGTTGCCGTGCTGGTCCCAGCCGCGGTGCATGAGTTGCACGAACCGCACGCCGCGCTCGACCATCCGCCGGGCCAAGAGGCAATTGCGGGCAAAGCCACCGTCAATCCCCTTGTCGTCCACGCCGTACATGTCAAGCGTCTCACGAGATTCTTGTGCCACCTCGGTGAGCTCGGGCACCGACGTCTGCATGCGGAAGGCCATTTCGTACTGGGCGATGCGAGTGTTGATCTCCGGATCGCCAAACGACTCCTGGGCGAGGCGATTCAGCTCGCCCACGCCGTCGAGCATTCGGCGGCGCCCGGCGCGGTCGATGCCCGGCGGGTCGGAAAGATAGAGCACGGGGTCGCGGCCCGAATGGAGCCGCACGCCCTGGTGCTGGGTGGGGATGAAGCCGCTCCCCCAGAGCCGCGAGAAGATCGGCTGATCGGTCTTGTTGCCGCTCCCTTGCGAGATCATCACCAGGAATGCCGGCAGGTTCTGGTTCTCGCTCCCCAGGCCATAGCTGAGCCAGGCGCCGAGGCTGGGCCGGCCGGGCTGTTGGCTGCCTGTCTGGATGTAGGTCGTCGCCGGGTCGTGGTTGATCGCCTCGGTGTGCAGCGAGCGGACGATGGCGATATCATCGGCGACGTTGGCGATGTTCGGCAACAGCTCGCTGACCCATGCGCCGCACCGGCCGTGCTGGGCGAACTGGAACATCGGCGCCACGCAGGGAAACGTGCTTTGCCCGGCCGTCATGCCGGTCACGCGCTGGCCCATACGCACGCCGGCGGGCAGTTCCTCGCCGTGGTGCGCCTTGAGCTGGGGCTTGTAATCGAACAAGTCGATGTGGGAAGGGCCGCCCGACATGAACAGGTAGATCACGTGCTTGGCCTTGGGGGCGAAGTGGAAGGCCGGCAGCACGCCGTGCGGCTTGGACGATGGGTCGACGTCATCCGCGAACAGTCGCTCGTTCAAAAGCGACGCCAGCGCCGCCGTGCCGATGCCCGTGGCCGAGCGGCCGAAGAAATGGCGTCGGTTGAGCAACCGTTCGTATTCAATGTACGTGTTCAAGAGACTCGTATCCTATTCTTCATGGGCCCGCTTGGACTTTGCTTTGATGAGACGATTCGGCCCGAGGGCTTTCCGATTCTTCTTTCTGCCTGCCTCAAGCTTTCGAATGAATCCGGCGTGTTCGTCACTCGCCAGGCCCTGGTTCACCACCTCGATCAACCGCAGTGGCCGCCAAATTCCGGCGAGATTCGCAAAATCAGGTCGGGTTGCGGCTCGCTGTCCCCTCCAAGAATCACCGTGACGGTGTGCGCGCCTTCCACGCCGGGCGTGTGGCTCTTGTAAAGCATGAACAATCCGGAAAGGTCGAGCTCGTGGGTCCCGTGCGGCAATCCTTGGCGTGAAGCCATGTAGACGGTCCCGTTGATGAGTTCGAACTTCACGTCTTCGGGGCATCGTTCGTAGCGCCGGTGGAACTCCGCCTGCGTCAACCGGTCGCCGTTGTGTAGCGATGGAACACTGGAAACGGTTGCCATATTGGTTCTCCCTGCCCTGATTCTAACCTCGTGTCACCGCTTCATCCAAGTTCAAGAGCACGCTCGACACCGTCGCCCACGCGGCCAACTCCGCCAGGTCGAGCGTTTCGTCGCGCGGCGACTCGCCCACCGACAAAAGCGCCTGCGCGGCATCGCCGTCAGCCCGATAGACGGCAAGCTGCTCGTCGTACACCTTGCGCAGCACGGCCAGTTCCCTGTCGCCCGGCCGCCGTGCGAGCACCAGCCGGAAAGCCAGCGTGATCCGTTCGTCGGTCGAGCCGGCCTCGCGCAGCAAGCGTTCGGCGAGCTTCCGCGCCGCCTCGACATAGGTGGGGTCGTTCAAAAGTACGAGCGCTTGCAGTGGTGTGTTGGTGCGGGCACGGCGCACGGTGCAGGTCTCGCGATCGGGCGCGTCGAACGTCGAAAGCGTCGGCGGCGGCGAGGTCCGCTTCCAGAAGGTGTACATCGTGCGGCGGTAAAGGTCGGCACCATGACTTTGCACGTAGGACTGCGCCGTCCAGTTGGCCCCGTCCTCGCGCGACATCAGCTCTTCCCATAAGCCCGGCGGCTGGTAGGGCGACACGCTTGGGCCGCCGATGCGATCGTCTAAAAGACCGCCTACGGCCAACGCCTGGTCGCGGATGAACTCGGCCGGCAGACGCAACCGGCTCGACCGGGCCAAGAGCCGGTTTTCAGGGTCTTTGGCCAGTAGTTCCGGCGTAACCGCCGAGGCTTGCCGGTATGCCGACGAGGTGACCATCGTCCGCAGAAGCTGCTTCACGTTCCAGCCGCTTTCGCGAAATTCGACCGCCAGCCAATCGAGTAGCTCGGGGTGACTGGGCAGCTCGCCCTGCGAACCGAAGTCCTCGGAGGTTTTCACCAACCCGGTGCCGAACACCATCTGCCAGTACCGGTTGACGATCACCCTCGCGGTGAGCGGCTGCGCCGGATCGACCAGCCACTTCGCCAACCCGAGCCGGTTTGCCGGCGCGCCGGCCGGCAAGGGCGGCAGACTCGCGGGCACGCCAGGGTGGACCTTCTCGCCGTGCTTGTCGTATTGGCCGCGGACCAGGAGAAACGTCTCCCTCGGGGCGGACATTTCCTGCATCACCATTGCCGTTGGGATTCGTTTGTCGATCTGGGTGCGCTCTTCGCGCAACCGCGCCAGGGCCTCGAAGCCCGGCCGCAGCGCGGCGGAAACGTGTTCACGGTAGTAAGCGCGCAGTTCGGCCCGTTGCGGCTCCGAGCGCTCGGCGTCGACGGCCAGCAGCTCAACGATTTTCGCCGGCAGGGCGCCGGTACCGTGAGGATCGGGCGAACCAGTCACCGAGAGCCTGAAACGGCCTGGCTGGTGCTGGCCAAATTGCGATTGGCAATCGAGCACGATCGTGAACCGCCGCGGCTCATCACCGTCCAGCGGCTCGGCCAGCGCGAAAACGGCCGCGTGCGGCTTGCCGACCTCGGGATGAATGGCCCAGCCCGTCCGCGGTTCTCCGTCGATGGCGTTGGCTACCGGGAAATCCTGTTGGCTGAAATCGGCCGAAGCCGTCTTGAGCTTGACGGCGCCGGCCGCTCCCTCCGCCAGCCGCACGTCGGTTAGCACGAAATTGCCGTTGATCGAACGTCCCGGTCCCTTGGCGGTGAAACTGTCGTCGGGCAAGACTTCGAGCCGCACCGCCGTAACCCGCTTCAGCGGCGACTCGGCGACGATCGTATAGGTTTCCGTCGCCGGGTTCATGCCCGCGGCGAGCACCGAACCGTCGTCGAGTTTTGCCAGCGTCGCCCCGCCCGCTGAGCGAAGCTCTACCGGGGCGAGCGTAGTCCATTCGATCGGGCCGACCTGCCGCGTGCTCTGTTCCCACGCGGCTTGCGCGGCGTCGACTTCCGCATTCGGCGCCGCCAGCTCCAGCTCTCGCGCGGCGATTTCGGCGGTGAGCCGCGCGAGCTGCCGCTGCTGTTCGCGGCTGGGGGCGGGCACCAGAGGCGCGGCGTTTCCATTCGAGCCATCGAGCCCGTTTTCGGGCACGTTGTGGAAGAACGCGAACAGTTGATAGAATTCCTTTTGCGTGAGCGGGTCGAACTTGTGGTCGTGGCACTGGGTGCAACCGACCGTCAACCCCAGCCATACGGTGCCGGTCGTGTTCACCCGATCGACGATATAGGCGGTGTGGTACTCTTCCGGGATCGCACCACCCTCGAAGTTGATCATGTGGTTGCGGTTGAAGCCGCTGGCGATGCGTTGTTCCAGCGTGGGTTCCGGCAGCAGGTCGCCGGCCAATTGCTCGATGGTGAACTGGTCGAAGGGCAGGTTGCGGTTGAAGGCGTCGATCACCCACTCGCGCCAGGGGGTCATGTCGCGCCCGCTGTCGATGTGGTAGCCGTGAGTGTCGGCGAAGCGCGCGGCGTCGAGCCATTCCAAGGCCAGCCGCTCGCCATAATGAGGCGAGCTCATCAGCCGATCGACCAGTCGTTCGTAAGCACCGGTGTTATCGTCGTCCACGAACGCATCGACCTCGGCCGGCATCGGCGGCAGGCCGGTGAGGTCGAGGCTCAGTCGGCGGATCAAGGTCGCCCGGTCGGCATCGGGCGAGGGCTGCAGCACCTCGGCTTCGAGCCGGGCAAGCACGAAGCGGTCGATCATGTTCCGCGGCCAATCAGTGCGCTTGAGCGTGGACATCTCGGGTGGCGCCGGCCGCCGGGGGGGAGTGAACGACCACAGTTGCTGCCACGCCGCGCCGTCGTCGATCCATTGGCGGAGCAGGTCTTTTTCCGCGTCGCTGAGCCGCTTGTCACTGTCGGCCGGCGGCATGCGATCCTCGGGATCTTCCGAAAAAATACGGCGGACCAGTTCGCTTTCGGCCGCTTTGCCCGGCACGATCGCCAACGCGCCCGAATCGGTCGGCTTGAGGGCCTCGTCGCGCAGGTCGAGCCTCAAGCCCGCCTTCCGCTCGCCGGCGTCGGGACCGTGGCACTTGAAGCAGTTGTTCGAGAGGATGTGCCGCACGTCGCGGTTGTAGTCGATCGCGTTTTTCGCTGCCGCCGGCTCAGCGGACCGCGATACGCTCGCCGGAAGCAGCAAAGCAACCGAGAAAGGGATGGCAAGCACTCGCAATTTGCGGCCTCTTCGGAAAGGGGATATGGGGATGCGGCGGAAATCGGGGGACGATACCCCATTCCACCACGCCGGCGCGTAAAAGTAAACCGCTCGGCCGTAAGCCGGCCTTGGCCGCGGAGACGAAAATGGCTTGTTCCGGCCATGTCAATGAAACCAACTCTCGCTTTAGTCGATGGCCATGCCGCCCGCCGACGATCGAAATTACGCCGGGGCGCGCCGGAGAATGTCGTCCATGGGACGGCGGTGGTCTACCGTTGGGACCTGGTGGGAGTTGATCGTGTAACGCAATTTCGTTCTTGAAGAAGCGGAGCTTCCGTGTCTGCGGAAAGCAATGGAGGTTGGCCGTGAGATTGAATCTGCTGTACTTTAACCGGCGCGACCCATCCTGACGGTTGCAACTATCAATGAATCGAGTGGATTTTCAATTTGCCCCGATCACGTGGACCAGGGCTGTGATCGTCAGTCTCTTGGGCGCTATCGGATTGCGAGCCGATGACTGGCCGCAGTGGCGAGGGCCAAACCGCGATGGTGTATACACTGAAACCGGACTTCTGGAATCGTTCCCGGCCGAAGGCTTGAAGATCCGCTGGCGCGTTCCGGTCGGTTGGGGATTCTCCAGTCCGGTGGTCGCCCAGGGCCGCGTTTTTGTGACCGACGCTCGACTCGAGAATCCCAACGTGCGCGAGCAAGTGCTCTGTTTCGACGAAGCGACAGGCGAGCCGCTCTGGAACTACTCCCATGAAGCCGCCTACCCCGATTGGGAATTCGTTCCCGGGCAGGAGCAAGGTCCGAACGGGACGCCGATCATCAGCGATGGCAAGGTCTATGCGCCTGGACCGCTCGGTCACCGTCTCTTCTGCCTCGTGCCGTCAGTGGCGCGCTTCTCTGGAAGAAGAATCTGGCGGACGAATACCAGATCGACGAGAGCGCCGCCATCAGCACATCGCCTCTCATCGAAGGCGCGTTACTAATCCTGCTGATCGGCGGCAAGCCCGACGCCGGTGTCGTGGCGCTCGACAAGGACTCGGGCAAGGAGGCCTGGAGATCCCTCGACGAGTATGCGGCGCACAGCTCGCCGATCATGATCACCGCCGGCGGATCGCGGCAGCTCATTGTCTGGACCCTGGAATCGGTGACCTCGCTCGATCCTGCGACCGGCAAGCCGTACTGGCGAGAGAAATTCAATGCCGGTGGCAGCGCCGGCGTCGTGCCGACACCGGTTATTTCCGGCAGCCGGTTGCTGGTCAACGGTCTCATGTTGAATCTGGACGCAGATAAGCTGGGCGCTTCGGTCCTCTGGCCCGCAAGACCTCCAGATAGGTTGTTGTCCAGCACCTCGACCGGCCTGCTGCTTAACGATTATCTTTACTGCGGCGAAAAATCGGGTCAACTGGTCTGCCGTGAAGCGAGCACCGGAAAGGAAGTCTGGCAGACCGACAAGGCCACGGACTCGAATCGTGGCTCGCGAGCGAGCATTCATCTAACGTTGAACGGCATGCCGCTGATTGAACCGACGGCGGGGTATCGGGCCGCGGGTCCCGTCTGTTGGGAACATCCCGCATTTGCGAACAAGCACGTGTTTGCACGCAACGATCGCGAGCTGGTCTGTGTTTCGCTGGCCCAGGAAACCGCCACGGCAAATGCGGCGACGGAGATTTCGCGTTGGCAATCCACTGTGCTATCTGAAACCTCGGGGGCGGAAGGAAACCAGGCTCTTCGCGTTTTTTAGTGGGCGATTTTTGCCTGATCTGGGGTCCAACAGCGCTGGGGCGAGCCGGCAAAACCGTCCTCACCACCGCGCTAGCGAGAGCCCACCCAAGTCCATCGCTTGGTCGCGAGAGGCATCCATG
>DATLQY010000394.1:0-16553 GCA_035534975.1 Pirellulales bacterium | reverse complement strand
AAGCCCCAATACGGAAAGCAACGCAGCTTTTTTCCAAATCCCGCGGACCCACCGGAAACGATCTTCCACGGCAAGCATCCGAAGACAAGGTCTCTCTTTACCAAGACGCCTGGCGGCAACGACAATTATTATGCGGATGCGCATGAACGCGACGGGCGATGGGCGCCCGCATTCAAATTGGGACCTCGCAAATCGACTCTGGGAAACCTGCCGGAGGATGAATTAAATTTCCCAGTCAGCACGTGGTTTAAGCAATTTCTTGGCGAGGGTGTTCAGCAGATAGTGCTCAACAGCCTGCGCATACGCCGCGCCAGCCCACCGGGGCAGGAACGAGGATTCAAACCCGACGGCTCGAACCTTCCCTGGATCGTCGCAGATCTCACACGACAGAATCCTGAGCGCATTCGCGACTGGATTTCCCATGTTCGTACGGCCTTGCCGGACATCAAACACGTCGGCACCATCATTCGCGAGGACGACCGGCACTGCTACCTGACCCTCGGCTACCCGGGCGGATTGGACGTTCCTTCGTGGATGGCATCCGACGGAACGTTGCGGTTAATGGCCCTTACGCTGCCCGCCTATCTCGACGCTTTCCAGGGGGTCTATCTGATCGAAGAACCCGAAAACGGCATCCATCCCCGCGCGGTTGAGACGATGTACCAGTCGCTGTCGAGCGTTTACGACGCGCAGATTTTCCTCGCCACGCACTCACCCGTCATCCTGAGTATCGTGAATCCCGATGACGTATTGTGCTTTGCGAAGACGATCGACGGGGCGACCGACATCGTTTCGGGCAAGGAGCACCCTAAGCTTCGCGACTGGCAGGGGCAAACCAATCTCGGAGAATTATTTGCCGCGGGGGTACTTGGATGAGCGATGATACTTCCCCAAAACATCTGATCGTGTTGGTTGCCGACAAAAACATGGAATTGGCGGTTCGCGGTTTGTTGGATCGCACCGGGGCATTGGCATTGCAAATGATCGAAGCGGACATCTACGTTCATCCGCTTCGCGATCCGGGCTGCCTCCGTCGATCGCCCGACTTCTTGCGGGACTTCCACAAACAATACGTTCACGCATTGGTGATGTTCGACCGCGAAGGTTGCGGCGATCGTGGCGTAGGTCGCGACGAGTTGGAGCTAGACGTCGAACGGCGTTTGTCAGACGCCGGCTGGATCGGTCGAGCCGCGGCCGTCGTGCTCGAACCGGAGCTCGAAGCTTGGGTCTGGAGCGACTCGCCCGAGGTCGATCAGGTGCTGGGATGGGTTGGCGTGCAACCCAATTTGCGTTCCTGGTTGGAAGACGAGGGATTCGTGAAACCCGGAGAGATGAAGCCGGTGCGGCCGAAGGAGGCCGTCGAGCGGGCGCTTCGGCGTTCACGCAAGCGACGTTCTTCGTCGATCTACTTCGAATTGGCTCGACGGGTCAGCGTTCAACGGTGTACAGACCCAGCCTTCGAGAAATTGAAAGCGACGTTGCAACGGTGGTTTCCAGCAAGTCCGGCCAAAGCATGAAGTTGAACCAGTGGAAACCATCCTGGACTTCGGGTTCTAGTTTGGGTCTCGAATGCAAAATCCAAGATCGGAAATCGCGCCGCTATCCTGCCTCGCGGTGTTCCAGCGGGTTGTCGGCCCTCTTGAGGCCCCAATGGGGAGCTCGGATGACTGCGGCGGGAGGCAGCGCCAGGGGACCAACGGGACCATCCGCAGTGCCGTCCCAGGCGTGCGATGCCATGGCGGCGAGGACCTGCTCGGCGACGGCCACCGCGTCGCGCCCCTGCTCGCCCGTCACCTTCGGCATGCGGCCGGTGCGAATACTGTCGGTGAAGTCCAACAGTTCCGCGGTGATCGCGTCGCAGGGCTCGACGGCGAGCTTTTCGACTGACAAGTGCTCGCTCAGGAGAGAGTCTTTGAGCCGCTGTCTATCGTCGCTCGACAGACCCTCGGCGTCGAACTCACGCCGCAAGAGCGTTTCGCTGGGATGGATGAGCGTGGCCGAGCGCGCCGCGAAGTCGACGGCGGCGAACCCACGGCGCGACCAGATCTGCATCGTACGGGCAGCCGTCCGGCTGACCCGCGATGCGCTCAGCGTGGCGACGCAGCCGTTGGCGAATGAAAGCCGTGCATTGACCACGTCCTCGTGCCGGCCGAGCAACGACAGCCCCAGCGCGTCGACTTGCCTCAGCGGCGACTGCACCAAGGCCAGAATGACGTCGATATCGTGAATCATCAAATCCAAGACGGCGCCAATGTCCGTCGAACGGAAGGTGAATCCGCCGCGGCGGACGGCCTCGATGTACTTGGGCGAGCGGACATATGGAAGTACAGCGTCCAGCGCAGGGTTGAAGCGTTCGACGTGGCCGACTTGCAGCACGAGCGACCGCCGTCGCGCCGTGTCGACCAGTTCGGCGCACTCGGCCCCGGTCGGAGCAAGCGGCTTTTCGACCAGCACGTGAACACCGTCGTTCAAGAGGTCCAACGCCACAGCGTGGTGCCATCGCGTGGGGGTGGCGACGACCACCGCGTCGACCAGCCGGCCAAGCTGGCGATGGTCGGAAAAAGCTTGGGTACCGTGGGCTTGGGCCACGGCGGCGCGGCTGGTTTCGATCGGATCGGCGATTCCGACGAGCGAAACGCCGTCCATGCCGGCCAGTTTTTGCGCGTGAATTCGGCCCAGGTGGCCCGCCCCCACCACGGCCACCCTGAGCGGCTTCACGGATTTCTCCTGCGTTCGCGGGCCCGGCCGTGCTGCCCCTCCTGCTGCTCCTGCACGAAGGAGAGCAACTCGTTCACCTGCGGCACAAGCTGGTCATTACCGCGAAGAATCTCGCGGGCATGGTCCAGGCCCACCTTTGCCCTGTAGAGAAGACGATGGGCCTCAGCCAGGCAATTGATCGACTCGGCCGTGAAGGCGTTGCGTTTGAGCGCCACGACATTGATGCAGCGCGGACGGGAGGGGTGACCATCGACGAGCATGAAAGGGGGCACGTCGTGCAGCACGCGGCTGAGACCGGCCACGAACGCGAAACTGCCGATCGTGGCATAGTGGTGTACGGCCACCCCGCCAGACAGCGATGCGTGGTCCTGAATACGGACATGGCCGCCCAGCAGGGCCCCGTTGGCCATGATGATGTGGCTGTTCAACCGGCAATCGTGGGCCACGTGCGAGCAGGCCATCAAATAGTTGTGGTTCCCCAGCGAGGTAATGCCCTCTTCCTTTTCGGTCGCGCGGTTGATCGTGACCCCTTCGCGGATCGTGTTGTGATTGCCGATCACCACCCGCGTGTCGCTGCCCTGGTAACTCAGGTCTTGAGGTTCTCCGCCGATCACCACGCCGGGATAGATGTGATTGTGCTCTCCGATCGTGACGTGGCCCATGATCGTCACGCCGTTTTCCAGGCGTGTGCCCTTGCCGATCCGCACGTGGGGACCGATCACGCAGTAGGGGCCGATCTCGACGTCGACGTCGATTTCGGCCCGAGCGTCGATGGCGGCGTGTTCCGCGGAGTAGGTTGCCATGCTAATCAGCTCCACGTTCGTGGGGTAGGTTTCCAACCTGCCATAAATCGTGTTCTTGGCAGGTTCTACGCCTGCCCCGCCATCATGCCGTCCGTCGGTACCCCCCGACGACGTCCCCTTCGGTCAACAACACTCGCACCAACTCGGCGTTCAGGCGGTGCCCGCTGCGATAGGCGATGAAATGCCCCACCAGGTCGCAGCCCGCCAGCGACAGGTCGCCGATCAGGTCGAGCGCCTTGTGCCGCACGCACTCGTCGCGGAATCGCAACTCGTTGTCCAGCGGCCCGTCGACGTCGAAAACTAACAGGTCCTTGAGCGTGGCCCGCTTGCCGAAGCCCTGTGCCAAGAGCCAGTCGGCTTCGCACTTGAGCATAAAGGTGCGGGCCGGCGCGAGCTCGCGGCGAAACGAATCGGGCGTGACCGGCAAGGTCAGGGTTTGCCGGCCGATGGCGGTATCCGAACCGTAATCGAGATGGAACTTGAGCGACAGGCCGGCAGTGGCGGTGGGCCGTGCTTCGACCCAACTTTCTTCGTTGCCCAGCCTCGTCACCTCGCGAACAAAGAGCGTGGAACGGACCGCGTTCTGGTCGACCGTGCCCGCCGCCGAGAGCGCCTCGACGAAGGGCAGACTCGATCCGTCGCAGCCGGGCATTTCGGCGGCGTCGACCCAGACCTCGCAATTGTCGATGCCCAGTCCGCCCAGCGCGGCCATGATGTGCTCGACCATCTCGACGCTAGCGCCAGCCGATCGGAGCGTGGTGCGTCGGGGCGTTTCGACGCGATTGGCGACCACGGCGTTGATCCGCGCCGGCCGCGGCAGGTCGCAGCGGACGAAGACCACGCCCGAATCGGCCGGGGCGGGGCGAAACTCGGCGCGCACATCCTTGCCGCTCCAGTAGCCGAAGCCATCCACCGTGACCGGCCGCGCCAGAGTGTGTTGCTGGCGTGGCACGTGCAACGACGGCC
This sequence comes from Pirellulales bacterium, assembly GCA_035534975.1. Lineage (GTDB taxonomy): Bacteria > Planctomycetota > Planctomycetia > Pirellulales > JAICIG01 > DATKSN01. Next base: position 12,066 of record DATLQY010000394.1, on the reverse strand, counting down.
GCCCATCATCCTTGAAGCGCTTGAACATACTTCCGAGAGGCGATTGACAAGGTGGTGTTCGCCGCGCTTCCATGCGCGGCCGTCGTCAGTGGGCGATTTCGGCGGGGGCAAGCCCTAAGTCGATCAACGCCGCTCAGGAACGCCGCTCTTCTTGCTAGGACCTCGAGCGGAGTCCCGCTGTTTCGGCGGCGGTGACTGTGTTCCGCCCTTGCGATTCACGATCGCCAGGATGTGCGGCGTGATGTCGATGTCCTTGTGGTAATGGAGTACGACACCATTCAGGGCCTTGACGATCTCCTGCGGGTTCTCCGAATCGATCGGGTCGCCGTTGAACCGCAGAACCAGCACGATCCCGCGCTCGTCGCAGTAGCGCTTGATGGCGTCGGTGACTTCCTGATAGACGACGTAATAGTTTTGGGCTTCCTGTTCCGCGAAATTCTTCTTCCGCAGGTTCACGTCGGCGCCCAACTGGGCCTGGCGCTTCGTGATCTCCTCCTCGAGCTCGCGATATTCCGGCGAATTGCGGCGGTAGTCGTCGAGCTTTTCGACCATCTTCTGCAATTCCTCGCGGCTGGCCTTGAGGTCGTTTTCGGCGGCCTCGACCTCGCGCTTCATGTCCTCGTTGATCGCCTTGAAACGCACATGGTTGGCGTAGATGTAGGCCAGATCGAGGATCGCCACCGGGGGGGCCACCTCGGGCCGCTGCGCCGCGGCCCGGGACGGCGACAACGAGACACCGATACCAATGGCCACTACGGTGGCCCACAAGAGGGTTTTCTTCACGTTTAGCACTCCTTGCTGGCTCGGCGTGGTCTTCCTTGACCGCGAACGTCCCTTCACGCGGGAGGCCCGTGCCGGCTGAACCCGACTGGCAAAAGCGGAAGTGGTCAACTGCGGGCGGTATTTTGCCGAGAACACGCCGGCGGGTAAAGGCCAGTATCAGGGAGGAATTTGGAGATCTAAAGAGGGATGGAGCTTTTTCTAGGGGGATAGGGGGATAAGGAGGAGATACGGGGATGAAGGCCGACGAAAGTTAGGTACTTCATCCTTCATCCCTACCGCGGCGGTTCCAGCACGACTTCCAGCTTTACCTCGTCCTCGCCTCGCTTGACGACCAGCGGTACCTTGTCACCAGCCTTGAACTTGCGCAGGGCGCTGTCGAAGTCGTCGAGATTGCCGATCTTACTGTCGCCAAACTGGATGATGATGTCTCCCCCCTTGACGCCCGCCTTGTCCGCCGGGCCGCCTTTCGAAACGGCCATCAACGCATAGCCCGGTTTATCCACGGAGAAATCGGGTACGCTGCCAAAATGGGGTCGGTCGCCCCCCCCTCGGCCCGCCGGCCCCTTGACCTGCTGGTATTGCGGGCGTCCCTCGGCGTCGGCCAGCCGCACGGCGGTTTCCGTCACCATCTCGACGATCCGCAGCATGCCTGGCACGTTCAGCTTGTCGTAGTCGTCGCTCGGCCGGTGGTAATCTCCGTGCGTACCCGTGAAGAAATGCATTACCGGCACCTTGTGCGCGTAGAACGACGAGTGGTCGCTGGGACCGAATCCGCCCGGCTGCTTCGTGAGCGTGAAGGCGTAAACCTCGTTCAGGGCGTCGATGATGGCACCGAACTCCGGCGCCGTATCGACCCCCTGGATGATCAGCTTGTCTTCGCTCAAACGGCCCACCATGTCCATGTTGAGCATGGCGATCGTCTGGTCCATCGGCACCAGCGGCTGGCGACAATAGCGAGCGCTGCCGATCAGGCCCCGCTCCTCGCCGGTAAAGGCGATGAATACGACTCGTCTGGGCAGCTTTCGGCCGAGTGTGGCCAGGCGGCGGGCGACTTCGAGCAAAGCGGCGGTGCCCGAGCCGTTGTCGTCGGCCCCATTGTGGATCTCGTTCTGGCCCGGGGCCAACGAGCCATCGCCGCCGAACCCGAGATGGTCGTAGTGGGCGCCGATCACGATCGTCTCCTCCGCGTGGGGCCCCTCCCCGTCGAGCACGGCGACCACGTTCTTCACATCGACATCATGGCGATTGATCGTCACTTCGCCCGTCAGGCGCCAGCCGGTCAGCTCGCGGCTTTGGGGCGAAGGGGTCAAGTCGATCTCGCGTTCCAGTTCGCCTAAATCGGCGCCGGCGGCCGACTTTACCGCCGGCTCGACGGCCAAGCGGCGGCAAAACATGACCGGCACTCGCCCCGCTTCAGCCGCGCCGCCCGTCTCGCGGATCCCCAGCAACGGATCGTCAGCAGCTTTCAATTCTCGATTGCGCTCGATAAGCCGGTCGAGCAGTTCGGAAAGCTCCTTTCGCTGGGCCTCGGCCTGTTCTGGAGTCGGCTCGATGATTTCCTTGAACCTGGCCTTGGCCTGCGCAAGCGCGTCGATGGCGTCGATCACGGGCTTGGTTCGCTGGGCGACGTTCTTGCGGATGTCGAACTCATCGTTGCAGAGAATCACCGCCGCGGCGCCGTGCTCGTGGGCATTCGCCAGTTTCCGCACGTAGGGGGCGTGGGGCGAATGGAGCGTGCCGTTGAAGGCGCTTTTGGGATTGTCCTGCTGGGGTTCGTGACGCAACACGATTACGGCCTTTCCCTTGACGTCGATTCCCGCGTAGTCGTCGTAGTTCTCGTCCTTGGCGGTGATGCCATAACCGACGAAGACCAGTGGCACGTCGAGCTTGCCCGAACCACCTAGCGCTAAGGGATTGAAGTCCTGCCCCAGCTTGAGCTCCAGCCTGGTTCCCTCGGGGTGTTTTTCGTTGGCCGGACCGACCAGGGTGATCTGGTTTGGTTCGCCCGGTTCGGCACCTGTCGTCATGCTGAATTTCTGGAACGGCCCTCCTTCAATCCGGTCGGTCGCCAGTCCCATCGTAGCGAATTCGCGTGCAATGTAATCGGCGGCCAAGTCGAGTCCCTTGGTGCCGACGCCGCGGCCTTCCAGCTCGTCGGAGGCCAGGTAGCGCGCCGAATCGAACAATCGTTGTTCGCTTTGAACGGCTTCGGCCGATTTCTCGTCGGCGGGCAATTTGCCGGCGAAAAGACTGGTCGCCAGCGAGACGACGGCCACGACCCAAACCCCCGGGGCCACTCGGATGGCTGCGGGGACGTGGAAAAACGAACGGCGATTGAATTGCTTCACTGGATTCGCTCCGTGGTGGATTGTCGAAGAAAGTGGCGGCTGGTGGCAGAGCCTTGGCGATACCCTGGCCACCGTGAATGTCTCAGTCTTTGCCGCGTGAAGTATAACTCGTTGAATTCTTGATCGTTACGGTGGGCGCGTCAAGCAAGAATTCGCTTTTGACACCGTTCGCGCCCGCCGCTATGCTCTCGGCCCCTTGGGCGGCGGGTCGCAGGAATAGATGGAAGGGACACCATGCAAAACGATTTCCGACTTTCGACCTTTGACTTCCGACTTTCCCGTGGGCGCAGCGTACTGATCGTCGATCCGTCGGAAGAAACATGCGAGGCGCTCCGCGCGGCGCTGGAGCCGCGAGGGGTGCGAATCTTCGCCGCCAGCCAACCTCGGCACGGCCTGGCGTTGGCCCGCGAGCACCGTCCCGATCTGATCGTGCTCGATCTGGAGTGCCGGAGCACGACGTCCGCCGACGGCGATGCCGCAGTGGCCGAGTCGTTGACGCGCGAGGCACCCTTGGTCATGTTGGGTACCGCTCGTCGCCGCCCGGCGCACCTGCCTGCCTGCCAATTCGTCTCGAAACCCTACCACTACGCTCCCTTAATTCGTAAAATCGAGGAACTGCTCGCAGCGGACCGCTCACGCGCCGCCGCTACGGGCTGACGCCGTGCCCGGTAGATTGAACCGTTCCGCACGTAGAACGGAATTCATTCCGTTTGAAGGCGGGAAACGGAATGAATTCCATTCTACGATCACGTGCGGCCCTTGGGAGCTCCAGAACGTGCCATCGCTGTTCGTTTTTCGCGGCAACAACCAGGGAACGCGCTTCGAGTTGGAGGGCGATTCGCTCTCGCTCGGCCGCGACGCCGCAAACGACATCCGGCTCAACGATACGGAAGTCTCGCGGCGGCACGCGGAGATGCTCCGCGCCAACGGCACCTTTACGCTCAAGGATCTCGACAGCTCGAACGGCACCTACGTCAACGGCAAGAAGGTGCGCTCCCACGAGTTGGCCAACGGCGACGAAGTGCAGTTGGGGAGCACGATGATGCTTTTCACCAGCCTCGCCGACGAATCGACCGGCGGAGCGGCCGACAGGATCGACATCATCGCTCGCTCGCAACAGGGCGACCGCTCGCGGATCGTCCGCTCGATGGGCCAGGCCGAAGGGAGCCGGGTGCTCGACGGCGGCCAGTCGAGCTCCAGCGCCTGGTTGGCCCGCGCACGGAGCAACCTGCAAGTCATGTACAGGACGGCGCTGGCCGTGAGCCACACGCTCGATATCGACCAGCTCCTCAACCGGATCATGCAGCTCATCTTCGAGTGGGTCGAGGCCGACCGGGGCTGCATCATGTTGTTGGATCCCGAGAACGGCCGGCTCGAGCCGAAGGTCCGCCGCAACCGCAAGGGGATCAAGTCGCGGGAGCGGATCGAAATCAGCAAGACGATCGTCGACTATGTGCTGGAGCACAATGAAGGCGTGCTGACCAGCGACGCCAGCGACGACGACCGCTGGAATTCGGCCGCCAGCATCGTGCAAATGGGCATCTGCGAAGCAATCTGCGCCCCCATGCAGGGCCGCTACCACATGGTCGGCCTGATCTACATCGACACCTCGGTCTCGCCGCAACGGCTGGTTCAGCAGCAAGACGGCTCGAAATTCACCGAGGAGCACCTCAAGCTGATGATCGCGATCGCCCATCAGGCGGCCCTGGCGGTCGAGGACACTCGCTACTATTCGGCCATGGTCCAGGCCGAGCGGCTGGCCGCGGTCGGGCAAACGATCGCCACGCTTTCACACCATATCAAGAACATCCTGCAAGGCATCCGCGGTGGCAGCTTCCTGATCGAGGAGGGGCTGGCGAAGCACGACGAGCAGATGGTCCGAAAGGGCTGGGAATTTGTGGAGAAAAAGCAGGAGCTGATCTCCGGCCTGGTGCAGGACATGCTCACCTTCAGCAAGGAACGCGAGCCACAACTCGTAGCCTCGGACATGAACGAGGTGGTCTCCGACGTGATCGAGCTGATGGCCGTTCGGGCAGGCGAAAAACAGGTCGAATTGCGGTTTTCGCGCGCCGCGGAGCTGCCTTTGCTCGACTTCGACCCCGACGGCATGCACCACGCGGTGCTCAACGTCGTGACCAACGCCATCGACGCCTGCGAAGCCGCCGCACGTGACGACGACGTATGGCGAGCCGATCCGCTGCCGACCCGCTTCCCGGGTACCCCGTGCCCCGAGGTAAGCCCCCCGGTGGAATCAAGCGTGGCTGTACCGGACGAAGCTGTACCGGACGCGCAGGCGGCCAGCGCAGGCCGGGTGGACGTGCGGATCGAGCACGATCTGGGCGAAAAACGGCTGCGGATCATCGTTGCCGACGACGGGCCGGGAATTCCGCTAGAGGAACAGGAACAGATCTTCTCGCTTTTCGTGTCGCACAAGGGAAACCGCGGCACAGGGCTGGGTCTTACCGTCAGCCAGAAGATCGCGCAGGAGCACGGCGGACGAATCACCGTCGACAGCCGGCCGGGTGAGGGGAGCCGGTTCACCATCGAGATACCGGCGGTCCCGCCCGAGGAACCGTCGTCCGGCGCAACGCTCGACGGCAGGCCCCTGGGTTGACCAGGTTGACCCTTCCGCGCCTGCGGGCCCCATTGGAGCACCATGAAGATCCGAGCTTTACCCGGCGGGCCAGTTATCGAATAATGTGGTAGTGCCAACGCGCGGCGGCGTTCTGCCGCCGGATGGCGCTTTTTGAGTCCAAGGAACCGACGAGATGTCCATGCACGCATCGTTCCGTCGCCCATTGGCCCGTGGGCTTTCGTTTTCCGCCATTTGGCTCGTGCTGTTGCTGGCGGCGACGATGGGCTGTACCGACACTCCGGCGCCGACCGCCGGTCCGGCGCCAAAGGTCGAAGCAGAGTCGGCGATGGATCTCATGAAGCGGATGATCGAAGCCTACCACAAAGCGGATAGTTACGAGGACAGCGGCCAGCTTCGGGTGCGTTACCGGCGCGACGGCGAGCTCGTCGAAGAGCTCTACGACTTCTCGGTGGCCCTCTCGGGTGAGAACAAGCTGCGCGTTCATGCTTACGACGCGGTGCTGGTCTGCGATGGACGGAACTTCCACGCCACGATTCACGAAGCGCCCGGTGAAGTGTTGTACGTCCCCTCGCCCGACGAGTTATCGCTCCAACTGGTGTATGCCGACCGCGTTCTGGGACAAGAGCTCAATCGGATCGTCGGTTCCGTGCCGCTGGCGTTGTACTTGGACCCGGAGCCGCTCGCACAGTTCTTGACGGACGGTGTACAGCCGGAGTTCGCCGCGAAGCGGACGATCGACGGTGAGGCTTGCCAAGGCGTTCGGATCAAGCGGACCGACGGCACGTTCGTCCTGTGGATCGACGAGAAAACCATGGCGCTGCGGCGAGTCGACTACCCGACCGACGGGTACCGCGCACTCCTGGCGCCTTACTTCCACAGCGTCACAGGGATGACGATCACCGCCGATCTCACTGGCGCGCGGCTCGACGGGCCGATCGACGACGTGGCGTTCCGCTTCGAGGTGCCCAAGGGCGCCGAATTGGTCCGGCAGTTCGACTCGGTCCGGTTGGGTGCCCGCATTCCCAAGTTCAATTTGCACTCGCTCGACGGCCGGCTTTTCACGCGCGAATCGTTGAAAGGGAAGATCGCGGTCATCAAGTTCTGGCAGAAGGACGACGTCGCGAATTCCCTCAAAGACCTGGCGAGCCTCCAACAGGTCTACGCCAAGTACCAGAACCAGGACTCGATCGTCTTTCTGGCGGTCTGCGCCGAAGCCGAGGAGGTATCGGACGACGAGTTGAAGTCGGTGTTCGCCAGGGAGGGGCTGTCGCTGCCTATCGCTCGCGTCACCAGCCAGGTCGCAAGACGAGCCTTCGCGCTGGAGGCCGTTCCGACCACGATGATTCTTGGTACCGACGGTGGTCTGCAAGAGCGCACGATCGGCATCTACCCCGATCAACTCGTGGCGCTACCGAAAAAGCTTGACCTGCTCCTGAAGGGGGGCGACTTGATCGCCGCCGCCCCGGAGCTTGCCGCCCAGGAACCTGCCGGCCAAAAGGCGCCGCAAACGATGAGGGAGGCGCTTTTCTATCTTGGCCTCGTTTGGAGCAAAGACGCGTCGGTCCCAATCGCCGCCCGTAGCGAGCCCTCGGTGCTTCGGCTCAAGCCGCTCTGGTCATGCGCTGAGCTGAAAACCCCGGGCAACATCCTCGTCGTGCCCAGTTCCGCCGGAAGCGACCGGATATTCGTGCTCGACGGCTTCGAAAGCGTGGCCGAGGTTGGCGCCGATGGAAAGCTGTCGGCAACGTACCGGCTCGACTTGCCCGAAGGGAACGATTCGGTGGTAACCTTCCTGCGTACCGCCAGCGATTCCGCGGGCAACCGGTTCTTCCTCGGTTCGTCGTTTAGAGAACAGCAGCTTCACTTGTTCGACTCCGGCTGGAAGCGGTTGCTCAGCTTTCCGGAGGCGGGGAGCCATCCGGGCATTACCGACGCGGTCTTGGCGGACCTGGACGGCGACGGTGAGTTGGAGATCGGCGTCGGCTATTGTGATATCGGCGTCCACTGCGTTTCGCTCGACGGCCAGCGGCGCTGGCGGAACCGGATCGCCGAAACCGTACTGAAGCTGGCCGTAGCGGCCCCCGACGGCCGGGGACGCCGCGGACTCTTGGCCACTTGCCTGCAAGGCACCAGCCCAAGCGTGCAAGACGCTCTCTTATCAATCGATTCGGCGGGCAAAGAGCGTCGTGCGATCGTTTTCGACGACCGGTTCGCGAGGCTCATCTTCACCGCCGACCTCGACGGCGACGAACAGCCTGAGTGGTGCGTGATCGCCCACAAAAAACTTGAGCTTGGGAAGATTGGTGCCGAGGTGGCCCTTGGCGTCTCGCCCGGCGGGGAGGAGTTGTGGAGCTACCCACTACCGGTCGGGATGCAGCACCACGCCGGATTCGAAAGCGTCGCGGCCGGCAATCTGTTGGGCCAGGAGACGGGGCAATGGGTCATCGCCGGGGCCAACGGTTCGATCCACATCTTCGCGATCGACGGCGCCTTGATCGACCACTTCAATTATGGCGCGTCGCTTTGCGGGTTGGCCGTCGCCAACGTCGCGGGGCGAGGAACGCTGCTCGTGGCCACCGACGAGGCCGTCGAAGCCTGGCAGGTGGAAGACTAGGCGTGGGGGGCCATCGAATAATGAAACGGCGTCAAGCGTAACGTAGAACGGAATTCATTCCGTCTCCCGCCTTCTAACGGAATGAATTCCGTTCTACGTGCGGGACGAAATCGGTGCCTATCGCCTATCGCCTACTTCCGGAGTGGGCTCTTGCATGTGTTCCGCCACGAATTTCGAGAGGCGCTCGGCCCCTAAGTGCGACAGATGGGCCTCGTCGGCAAAGTACTGATCGGGAATCTCGGTTTCCGCGTCGATGATCTCAGGAGGGTCGCCAGGGAAGGCGTCGCGCACGACCTTCAACAGGCACGGCCTGGCGTTCGCGGGGATCTGGGCCCGTGCCGGGGAGCGCAGCGGCATGAGGACGATGTACACCTTGGCTCCGATGTCGCGATAGGCGCGAATCAATCGGATGAAGCTTCGCGCTTGCGGCCCGTCAGGGCGGTACTTCCACGCTTTGAAATGCCCGTGTTTCTTCCAAAATTTCGTCTGCAACTTGGCAAACTCCGCATTCGGGGCATCGACTTGCCACCACCAAAGCGGTTCGTCATCCCAGGGCTCGGTGGCGGGAATGAAAATCGCCTCAGCGCTGACGCCGGCGGCGCGAAAAACCGCCAACCGCGTGTCGTAAGCGCGCGTACGCAGGTAATCCGCCACGCTGCCGCGGTTCTTGACGATCCAATGCGCGTCCAGCAGTTTCAGCAACCGCGGCACCCAGGGAATGGCGCGCAACGCGCGCATGACCGTCCAGCGGGATTCGAGCCTCCGCTGCCGGCGACCTACGACGGCGAGCGTCCTTTGCGGTGCCTCCTCGGCGAAATAGCCTTCGCCCACGAGCATTTGAGGATGTACGCCCATCACCACCACCGACGGCTTCAGGCTGCAATAGAATATGGGTTTGGTATAGCTCTCCAGGTTTTCGAAGCTCATGCCCGCGCTGGTGAGCACGAACCAACGATTGGCCGCCGTCGCGTACATGTCCAATACCCGGCGTTGGATGCCTGATTGGGTCGCCGAGTTCCCGATGACGACTCCCAGCCGCGTGTCGGGCGCCAATTGGCCACGGCGGTGCATGCGATCGAGGGCCGCAACCCTGCTCCAATTCTTCGCATGCAGCTCCAAACCGAGCGGCCGTTGGTTGGGCAGAATCCTCTCTGCGCGGGCGCCGAAGGCGATCCCAAAGGCGTAATGCAGTGCAACGAACGAGATCATGGCGCCGGCGGCGACGATTGCGACTCCGCGATAGCGGGAAAGATCGAAGACCTTCATGCCGACCACCTAGAAACCCTGGTAGACGAATTGAGCACCGGTCGCGCCAAGCGCATAGACCAACGAAAGTTGAACGACCACCCATACCAGCCGCACGGCAATCTGCCAGGCGGGGATCGAGCCGTTCGTCGAATCAGGACCGTTCATCCTTGCCCTCTCCCATGCATGGTGGCTGGGGCAGAGCCTAAGTGTCAGGCTGGAAAGCCTAACCTACGTTGACAACTCCAAGGGCCAGGTCACTACCTGCAGCGTGACGGCGACATATGCTTGAGTCAAGACCACGGCCAGCAGCCGTATTCCGAGGTGGGCGCGGTAGCGATTCATCGCCTCGCGGCCAAGGCGCCGCTTCAACCAGGCGCGGTACCAAACGACGACCACCAGCCCCAGGGCGTGCATCATGCCCCACATGGCCCAGCGCACGTCGAGGCTGTGCCAGAGCCCGCACAACAGGAACGAAACCAGGAAGGCCACTGCGCCGCACCACAACGCGGATTTTGGCCCCGTGCGGCGGACGAGCGCCATCTGCACCGGAATGAAAATGTTCCTGTAGATGAACTGCGACAGCGACATGTGCCAGCGGTCCCAGAAGTCGACCAGATTGCGCGCGACGTAAGGCCGGTTGAAGTTTTCCGGCGTAGCCACCCCCATCAGCCGGCCCGCCCCGACGGTGATGTCGCTGTAGGCGCTGAAGTCCAAATAGAGCAAGAAGTAAAAGAGCATGACTTCGAACGCGCCAAACACAAAGGGGGTGGGAAACGGCGTGAGCAGTGAGCTCTCGAGGAGGTCCGCGATGACGTACTTCTTGAACAGCCCCAGCGCGATCCGCTCGACGGCGCGCAGCGCGTCGGACGCGCCCAGCGGCGGGGGCACGGCCGGCTGCGCCATGAAATCGGCGTAACCCTGGATCGGCCCGGCGGCCAGCATGTGGAACGGCAGAAGGTAGTTGATCGTCGAAGGCAAGTCAGGGGCCGCGTGTCGCCCTTCGTGCGTCAGGCGCAGGGCGTCGACCAGCCGTAACGCGGCGTACGAAAACCCGATCGCTCCAAGCGCCGATTTGACGTCCGCCAAGCGATAAACCGACGCCGTCGACGGCAGCTTGTGGATCGTGAACAGCGTCGCCAGCGCCAGGCCCGCCAGCGCCAAGGGAATGACGCCGAGCCAGCGTCTTTGGACCGCTTGCAGCACGATGTACGCGACGAAGAGGCATGCGCACACGCGCAGCAGGTCGGATGCGCCCAGCATTCTTGCCGCCTCGAGGTAGGCTTGTCGTTGGAGCGGGCCCCACAGGTCGGGCACGCCCAACAGGACCCCGAGAAAAGCCAGATTAATGGCCGCCCAAGCCCATTTGCGAACGACGGGGGCCTTGAGCGGCACCAGCACCAGGACCGCGATGGCCAAGGTGTACCAGAAGTCCGGCTTGTAGAGATCGAGTGGGGATCGGTCCATCGCGTGTCAAAGGCCGCTTCGCACGAACGAACGTGGTGGGCCTCCCGCTTTCCTGTCGCGGCCGCCGCCGCGTGCCAATCGGCGAGCGGCACCAGATCTAGCCTTTCAGTCGCACTCGGGCTTCGATCAATTGCTCTAATTCGCCGACGTTCTTCCACGCGGCGATTTCAGAGCTCGTGAATTGGATATCGAACACTCTTTCGACGTGCACCATCAGCGTCACGTGGGTGAGCGAGTCCCAGCCCTCGAAATCGTTCGAATTCGTCTCCGCCGAGATTGTCAGGCCGTCGTCAAGAAAAACGTCCTGAAAAATCTTCTGGAGCCGCGCAAAAGTCTCGCTGGTCTGGTTCATCATTCCCATTTTGCAACATCGACGCTCCGCGAGCAAGTGCCGCGAGCGAGAAAAGGCAAACCTGGCGCGGTTTGAGTTAGGGATGTGCCGGTGACGCCGAGAATGGGGCGCTGGCTTGAAACCACTCGTTTCGGGGTCACTTGCGTCCATGCCGACGTTTGGATCGACACCATCGAACGCTTTGGTCGGGCATTTCATCGGGTTGTTGGCCGCGTCTCGAGCATGGCGGCGCTGGCCGCGACGCGCGGCAAATCCTGGTATCAAGGTGTCAAGGCCAGCAGAATTGCTTTCGACTGACGCCCTAAGGTTGATCATGCGCCGCCGTAGCCGGTCTCTCGCCACCCTGGGCCGCTCGCTCGCCCAATTGATTTGCCTGACCGATTTCCGGTCGTGCAAGGTATAACCCTGGGAAGGTATAATCCGCAAAAAAAAGCGCTCGGTATTGATGCGCTTTGGTGGTCATGGCGGGAAATGGCGCTAGGCGAAGCCCTCTCGTTGTTCTACGCAATCTCTTGGATGCTTGGGTGATTTGGGAATGTTGGGCGATAGCGGGCTTCTTCGTAAGGGCCTTGATCTTAAGCTTGCTCAATGCTGCCACTGCTAGCTTCTTGAACGGCGCCCAGGTTTGGGTTTTCAATGGTTGTTGACAGCAGCCGTTGAA
>DATLQY010000393.1:0-2720 GCA_035534975.1 Pirellulales bacterium | reverse complement strand
AGGTTCACCGTCGGAATCGGGATAGAGGGGGTCGATCGTCGTGCCCGGCAACGCTCGTGTGGAAATTGACATGACGGAAGCTCCTGAAGCCCATTTCTCATGATTTGATTTTAAGCCGCCAACGTCCCGCGGAGAAGAGGCCAGGCCAGGGCTACGGCCGTCAAAGCGGCCCCGGATTGCCACGACGATCGGCGAAATACAGCCCGGCGTATATCTTGGGATCGATCAATACGTCTCGCCGTGCTTGCGCCTCGAGCCACTCGGCCACGTCGTCGAGGCGGATCTCGTGGACCTCGATCTGTTCGTGTTCGACGCCGCCGCCGGCGCCGATCCTGGTCAGCTTGGTACAATAGAAAAAGGCAACCATTTCGGTGGCCAGGCCGGCCGATGGAGGGCCCATCGTCAACTGGGTCAAGCGCTCGGCCCGATAGCCGGTTTCCTCGATCAGCTCGCGCTGGGCCGCCGCGGCCAGGATCTCTTGTTCCTCTCCGTCGACGTCGCCCACCAGCCCGGCCGGTAGCTCGATCACACGACGACCGACCGGAATACGGAATTGCTCGGTCAGCAATAATTTGCAGTCAGCCGTCACTGCCACCAGCACCACGGCGGCCGAGGCCTTCGTGCGTTCGGCATATTCCCAGTGGCCTTCGCGCACCAGGCGCAGGTGGCGGCCCTCGGCTAGGATCGTGCGTTCGTGGGATGGGTTCGAATCCATTATCCACCTGGTTCCCCGGCGACGTACTCCCTCAGCTCGGCCAGCTCCCGCTCGAAGCCGCCGGAGAGAATGGGAAAGCGGCACCAGGTCTTGGGGTCGAGGTTCTCGTCGTCAACGTGGAACGAGGGGGCGTAACGCTCGCGCTTCCATTGGTTGCGGCACCAGAGCCGGAAAAAACGTTCCACCCAAGCACACAACGTGGCCGCGTCGTACTGCGTGAACCGCGACCGCATCCGTTGAAACACTTCCAGCGGAGTGTACTTGTCGCGAATTGCCGCCCGCTCAATCTCGTCGAGCAGCTCGTAAGGCATCAGGTCCGCTTCGTCGGTCTGGTGCGCGCCGGCGGGGCGAAGCTCGGCGGTCGGTTGCTGGCGATTGACGGCGGCCAGGGCTGGTACCGGGTGCAATCCCGCCGGCCCGTGCTCTTCGAGCCAGCGCAACCAACGCCGCAGGAAGGCCTTGTCGATGCCGGCGATCGGACTGAGGCCCCCGCTCGTATCGCCGTCCATCGTCGCGTAGCCCACGGCCGCCTCCGAGCGATTGCTGGTCGAGAGCAAAAGTGCTCCACGCAGGTTCGCCAACAGCCAGATGCCGGGCGAGCGGGCGCGGGCCTGGATGTTCTGCAGCGCGATGTCGTCATGGTCCCAGGTCAAGACGCGGTCGAGCGCGCGTGAAACGGTTTCGACGTAATTCGTCACCAGGTCGTCGACGTCCCATTCGATGAATTCAGCCTGCAGCGCTTCGGCGACTTGACTCGCCGCGTCGCGAGTCAGACGCGAGCTGTTTCTCGTTCGCTGATAGACGCAACTCAGTAATTTGCGCACCACGTCGCCGGTCCGCGTCGCTCCTTGCAGGCCCTCGATGTAATGAAGCTTCGCCAGAAAACCCGTTATTCCCAGCTCCAGAGCGCCCAACTCGACCGCGAGCGCGACCAGGCAGGAAACGGCCGATGAATCGGCCCCGCCACTCAGCGAAACGATGAAGCCCCGTGAGCGGCTCTTTCGCAGGTAATCGAACAAGCTCAGACTGACGGCGCGGGCAAATTCCTCTTCTTTGAGATAGGGTCCGCGCTCCCAGGACGGCACGTCGAGCGCGATGCCTTGAGGCCCCAGGGGAGGGAAGTCGAATGCCACTTCGACGCAATCGGCGCCGCCGTCGACGTTGGGTCGGAAGCTGCCGGTGCGCGACTGGACCATGCGTGACGCGTCGACATCGATCGCGGCGGCCGTCAGTTGGAAGTCGGCGAACGAGAACCGCTCCCCGGCGGCCAGCAGCTTGCCGGCCGAGGCGATCAGCGCGCCGCCGTCATAGACGATCCGTCCCGCCTCGTTGCCCAGCAAGTTCGCGTAAATGTAGGTCACGCCGAAGGCGCGCGAGCCTTCGAGCACGAAGCGGTGGCGGACCTCGGACTTACCGAAGGCGAAATGGCTGGCGCTGGGGTTGAGGATCACATCGACGCCGCGCAACGCCAGGTCGCTGCCGGGCCGGTTGGCCACCCAGGCGTCCTCACAGATTTCGAAGCCGATTTTCAGCCCGCCGCAGTTGAAATGAATGTCGCCCAACGGGTAATCCTGGCCGTCGAAATGGATCTCTCCGCGATGTCCCGCGGGCCAGGGCTTGAACCAGCGTGGTTCGTAATGGATGCCGTCGCCGGCCAGGAACCGCTTGGCGGTAAATCCCAGAATCCGGCCATCGACCGCCAGGCAAGCGGTGTTGAACAGCCCGTGTTGGTAGAGCAGCGGCAATCCGAAAGAGACGATCATGCCCTTGGTCACCGGGACCAGCTCGGCCAGTACGCGTTGGGCGGTGCGTTGCAGCCCCGGCGATTGAAAGGCGTCTTCGCAACCGTAGCCCGTCACGCACATTTCCGGCAGGCAGAGCAGGCTCACGCCCGCCGCGCGCGCCGCTTCGATCGCCGCGACGATCCGCGCCTGGTTCCCGCCCCAATCGAGCGGCGTCTGGTTGAGCACCGCGGCCGCGACTTGAATCAGCTTCATGGTATAGT
>DATLQY010000392.1:0-6269 GCA_035534975.1 Pirellulales bacterium | reverse complement strand
CCGTAGCCCATGTCACCAACCGACTTAACCATGCGAACAAACCTATGGACACATCCTGAAAAAAACGGGCGTTATCACACCCAACGCCTCTTGTAATTCATTGGTGGATCTTCGGTGCTTCGGTGCTCATTCCGCTGTCCTTGATACTGACTTGCGTCGAACAAAGAGATTGGCCCCTTCGCCGGTCGGAATTCTCACGAAATTCCGCGACGCGCTTCATCACCGCCCTTTCAACTTGTTCCAATCCACCGGCTTGCCGTCGGCCCGCAGGAACAAGCGTCGCAACGTCTCCGGATCGGAATCGACATGAATCGATTGCACGCTTCCGTCGGCAACTGCGGCAAGAAACCAACCGCCGGGAAGCTCCCCCAATCCGGCTTGAGGTCGGTCGAGGTCAACCGGCAGGTCGTCGGGCCTGGTCCAGATCACCGCCCGGTCGTCGTTGGACTCGACGATCAGAATCGTGTTGCTCGTCCCATCCGTGATGTCCTTGAAGGATACCGCGTCGCCGCCATCAAGAATCGTTCCCTCGACGCGTGGCGCCAGGTACGAGGTGCGCCCCGGCGTCTTGACTGTCGAGAGCGGCGAACGGTACACCTCGGGCATCCGCTCGACAAGAGCACGGTTGTGTTCGCTGTCCCACGGCTCCTCGAGATGGAATTCGCGATATAGTTTCTCCATCCCGAGGTGAGGCAGAAGCTGGACGCGCCAGCTCAAGAGCGGTTTCCCATCGGGGCCCGAACTGGCCGCGGGGGGCAAGTGCTTGTGAACGTCGGCATATACGTGCATGGCCAGCGCCATCTGCTTGAGGTTGTTGATCGACTGGGCGCGCTGACTCGCGGCGCGAGCCGACCGCAAGCCCGGTTCGACTGCCGCCCGCAACAGTTCGGCGCCTTGGTTCCGTTCGTCAATCGATAAGTACAGCTTGTCGCCCTTGATCTCGGGCACCAGTTTGGCGGCAATCTGATCGAACTCGGGGAGGGCCGCCACGATTTCCCGATGGCGCCCCAGGAACTTGTAGACCTCGAGCCAGTGCCGGCGCAAAGCCCCGGCCGCCTCGCGGTCTTGCGATTGCAAAACGAGGGACGCCGACCATGGGGAAGTTGTATTCACACCCATCGCGACCCAGAGGGCGCCCCGCGTGAGCGTTTTGGCAGGGCCACCACCCACCTCAGCCGGCAGAGTGGGAGACAGCTCCTCGATCACTCGCCGCGAATCAGCCGTGGGCACGATGAGCACCTGAGCCGCCGTGTCGCCCGCGGCTTCGAATGCTCGCGCCACGTCGGGCCGAGGGGTGGGCCGCTGGCTAGCCAGCCGGTCAAGCGTTGCCCGAGCGGCCAACACCAGTGCGCCGTGCAGCATGCGGTGCGCTTCAAGCGGCAGGATGTTGGCAAGGGCGCTTTCGACGGCGCCGTCGGCCAGCGGAACGACGACGAACGGCGATGATTCGGGCACGTCGGCCAGGCTGACCACCACGAACATCTCCCGCCCGCCGGCTTTTCGGAATTGGTCCAACACGCTCTGAGCGGACGCTTGCGCCTTGCTCAACTCCTCCTTCATGTCGGGCGCGACTTTTCCCATGTAGTCAAATGTCGGTCCCAAATCGAATCGAGAGACGTCGACATGGGCGACGGCGACGGTCCGCTCGTCGACGAAGGGCGCGATCGTCTTGGTGGTCGCGACAGGGTCGAACGCGTCGGCGGCGAGCAACACACTCGATTGGAAGACTACGGCAGCCAGGGCCAAGGTTTGGAGTTTGGTTTTCATGAGAGTGTTTCCTACTTGTTAAACTTGATTTCGAACTTCGCACCATGACGTGCCGCGAGCCCCTGAGGCAGCGGCGCTTCGAGCACGGCCATGTCCCCATCCAGCCGATAGAGAAACGGTCCGCCGGTGAACGGATCGGCCGGAAGCGGCACTTCAGTCACGTCGGCCAGCTTGGCGGGCAATTGGCCCTCGTGCGCCGCGCCGTACAGTCGCAGCGCCTCGACCACCCGCAACATGGCGATCGTCCGTTCCGAGCGGGCCGAAGCCATCCTGACGTTGGAAATGGCCGGTAGGATGAGACTTGCGATGGGCACGATCTCGCGGCTCGACGCGCCCTTGAGTGTCTCGTTCGCCTGTTGAAGACCAGGGCCGGCCTGCCAGTAGGGGAGTGGGAACCACTTGAACATATCGTCACGGAACTCGTCGAAGGTGCGCATCGTGTAGATTGCCACAACTTGGGCCACCGGCATCGCCTCGACCTCGTCGGAAGAGCGGCCGCCATCGATCAGGCGTTGTTTGGCGAGCGGATAGCCCTTGATTGCACGGGCCACGAACAACAAGCGGTCGGATTGCCTCAATTCACCTTCTCCCCAGCGTGCGGTATTGGTCAGAAGTCGGTCCAGAACGCGCTGCCAATACTCCGATACGTAATCGCGGTTTTCGAGATCGGCCAGCTCAGGATACGAGAGGTACAACATCTGCGCTTCGGCCTCGATCCCAGGCTGCATGTCGGCAAGCGGGCGCGGCAGCGCCGTCAATGCCCAGTAGAGGTTGGGAGCGCCAGGCTGCTGAATCAGTTCTTCGAGTTGTTTCGACATCACGGCACAGATCGCAATTCCAACCAGGCCACTGATCAATGTTGGCGCGCGGGCGGCGTGCTGGCCCACTGCGTAGCCGGTTGCAAGCGTGTGGAGCGCCTCGTCGAGTTGTCCCTCGGCGATTTGCAGCCTCGCCTGAAGTCTCAAGAGGCGGGCAAAGCTGCGCAGCCGCTGTGCTTCGGGGAGGAGCAAGGTGACGAAATCGCGCTCGCGGACGGGTAACTCCCAGTCGCACGTCTCGCGGCGCGCAGCCAGGTCGATGTCGTCGAGCACAGTGCGATGGGAATCGAGAAATGCGCGTACTTTGTCGCGCGGCAAATCGGCCAGCGGTAATTCAGGCCAGTCCGATTCGACAAGGTTCAACTCGGGTTCCGTGCCGGGATAACGCAAGCCAAGCTTATTATAGTGTACGGCGGCGTTGCCGGGGCGGCGATCGCGGATATTTGGTAGCAGCTGGTACTTCAGTGCCGGCCGTGGCAGTGCCGCCGGGCGCACGTTCAATCGCACGGTGGGAGGGGTGTTCTCATCCGTCGTTTCCGCCGCGGCATCCTGGGACAACGCCCTAGTAGCGCTGGCGAGCATGACGGTCCAAGCCATGGCGAACGCCCATCGACGATAGCAAACAGTTTGCATTAGTTGGTTCCTATTGAAAGGGGATAGGGCGATACAGAGGAGATATGGAGATGGTTTTTTTGAAAGGGGATGGGGAGATACGGAGGAGATATGGGGATGAATGTTTTTGATCGCAAGTTGCCTCGTTTGCACGTAGCTTTCGCTGCTGGTCTTGTTTTCAACCCCAAAGGGGCGCGATTCCACAGCCTAGGGCGCAGCCCTAGGAACCATGTCGCAACTCCGTCCCAAGCCCCAAAGGGGCGTGACCGATCGGCCTGCTACGCACCGCCATTGGGTGCCAACTTGTTGGGGTGAACCGGCCCCACGCTACAGCGAATTCAATACGCTCTCTAACAACTCCCGATGGTTGTGTGTTGTCTCCGGCGGCGCGACGTTGCTGGCCGAGAGGCTCGAGGTCCAAGAATCGATGCCCCTCGCAAGCACGCGATCGCGCAGACTCAGGTAGTCGCCGTCACCCCTGCGACGATTGTGGGCCGGGCGTTCGGACCGGCCCCGCTCAACCTGTTCAGGCGCGTCGGCACGTGCCACGGCCGCGCCGGCCGGCGTGTCCACAACTGCCTGCGGCTCGGCCGGCAGACGCACGACCCGCTCAATGACCCGCGGTTCGGGCCGCGCCAACAGCACCGCCAGCAGCGTGGCCGCGACGGCCGACACCATCGAAAAGGCCGCCGGCCAGGCCCAACGGCGCGCGGCGAGGCGTAGCTGCACCTCGTGCGACTGCGACATTGCCGTGCGTGACATTGCCGAGTTTGGCAGTGCCGAGCTTGACAGTGCCGCGGCCTCACCGGCCAGGAACATCAAGCGGTCACGGTCGAGCCGGCCGGTCGAGGGCGACAGCGACGACAGCGACGCCGCAATGGCGTTCAGGTCGCGAGCTTCGTTTTCTTCTCGGGACATTCCACACCTAACCTTTGTCTCAGGGCCACTAGGCCCGCCTCGTACCAGCGATGCGCGCTGCTCAACGACGAGCCGGTGAGTTCCGCGATTTCATCGAACGTGAGCCCGCCCCAAAGCCGAGCCACGATTGTTTCCCTTTGTTCCAACGGTAGTTTTCCCAAAGCCGCTTGAGCCACTTCGGCGTCCAAGCGGTCTCCTTCGGACGTGGTAAACCAGCGTGTTTCCCTCGCGGCGGCGTCCGTTTCATGGTGCCGCCGCCGTTGTTCGGCGCGCGCGGCGCTGATCGCCCCGTTGCGCACCACCCGGTAAAGCCACGCGACGATCCGCTCCGGCGTTCGTTCCTGCCGCACCAGTTGCACCAGCGCGTCCTGGACGACGTCCTCGGCCGAGGAGCACCATTGCCGTGCGTAAAGCACCAGCGCCCCGCCGTGTTCGTCGAGGAGACTAGCCAACTGCTGCGGTCCGACGTCGCTCATCGCGTCTCGTTTCCGACTCGGCGTTTCATTTGATATGACGCCGGCCAGGGACCATTATCCCAGAAAAATCGGCGATTCGCCAAATCGTGGCGAGAACCGTCACGAATACCAAAGAGTGGCCCGGCCGCTGCCTATTATTCAGTTGGAACGAGAACTTACATTCAGCCGAAGCGGCTAGATCAGTAGTATGCGAACAAAATCGGCCGGCGCCATGACGCTGATCGGGGATGCGGCGAAGCCAGAGGCGTCACGGGTCACAATGGTGTCGGCGTTGGCCTCAAAGGCCGATGCGATCTGCAGATTGTCTTCGAAGTCTGCGCCCGAGAGTGTGCGGGCCATTTCAAGCGTCGAGCGGCCAACGGGAACGATTTCAAGTGTCTCCATGCTCAGGCGAACGGATTCGTGCGCCGCGGTCAATCCAGCATGGCGGCGAACGACATAGAAGACGGTTGGCAGAGCAAAGGCTGAGAACTGAGCGTCAATCCGTCTTTCGTGAGCTGAGTTCCAAATCGTCGCGGCGTCCACGGCCCAGGGCTCGCGATTCAAGAAAAGATCAAGGAGAACGCTCGTGTCGAGAAGGGCTCTCATGTCCACCTATTGGTGCATGCGGTGCTCGTCAATCCATTGCTTCACTTCCTGATCGGTCGGCGGCGTGGCACTCGTCGCGGCGATCCCTTGCACCCGCTCCGCGGGTACTCCTCTTCGTCCTGGTAGTTGAACCTCCGCGTGTAAGCTTTGCAACAGGCTCTCGGCCAATGACAGTCGCATTGGTGCCGGCCAGGCCCTGACGGCATCGAGCACTTTCGCATATTCCGTCGTTTCGACTATGCTCATGACCATCGCTCCTCGAAACTGAACTTGACCGTCACCCTTGCATTTGCGCTCAGGCTCAGTGGTGCTAAAGACAGCAGAACCAACACGGCGAGAACGAATGGGTTCGGCCACAATTACAGCATTCTAGCAGGGCCCCATCTCGCGCCTATCCTTTGGCCAAGAAACACCGGTCGCACGCAGGTACGGCGCACAATCGCCGGTCGGGGCCGCGGAGCGGCCGAAGACCCGTTCGGGGTACGCGCGCAGTGGGTCGGCGGAGCGTGGGAACGAGAGTATGGCGCACTCGATTCGAGTGTCAGGCTGGAAAGCCTAACCTACTAATTCATCCCGCCTCGTACCCCAAATTCGGCCCCAGCCAACGCTCGACCTCGGCGACGGTCATTCCCTTGCGCCGAGCGTAGTCTTCGACCTGATCGCGAGTGATGCGGTCGACGGAAAAATACCGCGCGTCGGGGTGGGCGAAGTACAGGCCGCTGACGCTCGCCGCCGGATACATGGCGAAGTGCTCGGTCAGAGTTATGCCCGTCTCCTCTTCGGCGCGGAGCAGGTCAAACAGAATTCGCTTCTCCGTATGGTCGGGACAGGCCGGGTAGCCCGGCGCCGGACGGATGCCGCGGTACTTTTCGTCGATCAGGTCGTCGCCCGTGAGCTGCTCGTCGCGCCCGTAGCCCCAATCGATTCGGGCAAGCTGGTGCAGGCGCTCGGCAAAGGCCTCGGCGAGCCGGTCGGCGAGGGACTTGGCCATGATCGAATGGTAGTCGTCGTGGTCGGCCTCGAAGCGCTTCACCAATTCGTCGCAACCGTGCCCCGTGGTCACGGCGAAAGCGCCCAGGTAGTCGGGCCG
>DATLQY010000391.1:0-2241 GCA_035534975.1 Pirellulales bacterium | reverse complement strand
TCGGTCTTCCATGAGAGTAGGCTCAACCTGAGGTTATTTTTCAACCGCCCACTACGCAGCCCATCGCACGCGCGCCGGCGGGTCGCCAGTCGAGCCTTGAGCTAATTGCCGCACCAGCCGTATCGGCGAGTGGTGGTCGGCCCAACGGCGCGACAAGGCCAAAGCCGATTGGCGGAAACGGGGATAGTCCTTGATTACTTCCCGCAAAGCAAGACCGATTTCATCCGGACGCCGGAAAATCGCGCCGGCCTGGCCGCCATTGGGCGCAGCGATTTGCTCGGCCATCCATGTCCCGTCCGGAACGATCGCCGGAATCCCGGCAGCCAACGCTTCGGCGAGGATGCCCGAACTGCGGGCCACGTAAGCCCGCGGCTCATAGGGCACGAGCACGACGTCGGCTTGTGTCAATTGCCGTTGGTACTCCGCACTGGTCAGGGGGCCGTGAAGTAGCGTCACCTGGGGGCGGGGCCGCCGGGCCAACTCCGCTAGCACCGGCTCGACTTGGGGCTCAGTCCGTCGTGGTGGACATGCTTGCAGAACGAACTGCGCGCGTCCAGGCACCACCAGATCGTCCCAAACCTGGTCGAGCAGTCGCGGCAGGTGCTGGAAGCCCTTTTCGGCGCGTGCATCGCCGAGAAAAACGATGCGTAGCGGCTTTTTCGCGGGATCCGTGGATTGGGGGCGGAAGCCATCGCCAACGGGAATCGGCAATGTGCCGAACCGCAACGGTCCCAACGAGTCGTATTGGTCCGCCAATTCGTTCGTATCCGTCCAGCAGGCGACGCGGCCGCCTCGGCACGCCTCGGTGAAAACCCACGCGGAACGAGCCAGACGCCGCGCGTCGGCCGTGGGTCGGCCGTCGGGACCGATCGCATCGCGCCGGAACAGCAGGTTCCAACGAGCGTTTCGCCATCGCGGCTCACGGCCAAGCAAGGCCATACACCCGTGCCATTCGGCGGACGTCGCCGTGGGCACGAACACCACGTCGTCGTCCGTAACGCCGACGGTTCGCGACCAGCAAACGAGATCGCCGGTGAACCGGCGACGACGGATGGCATCGGCGCATCGTCGCCCGAATTCGCTGAGCCGGCCCATGGCGCGCGAAGACCGGTTTGCCGACACACCGAGATCCGCCGTCCGATGGTCCGCCGCTGGTTGAAGTCGCTGGCGAAACCGCCGGCAGCAGGCCGGCTCCACGTCGCCCGACCAGAGGCCGTACTCGAATACGCGGTCAACTTTCGCCCCCAATTCGTCGGCCGTGGCGGCGCACGTCCGATGGGCGGCCACAATCGATGTGAAGCCTTCATGGCGGGCCGCCGACAACACGCGGCGAGCGAATTCAAAGTGGTGGCCCGAGAATCCCACGAGCGACGGATCGATGAGGATCAGGCGAGGCATGGCGCGAGAGGCTACGCGATCGATTCAATTCGGACAAGGCGAGTTCGGGCGGCTCGCCATTGTGCCGTCAAGGGGTTCGCCCGACGAATGATACCGCTCGCGGCCCGTTGTGGGACGGCCACCGGCCCAGCGCTTGACCTTGCCGCTCGCCGCGCTTTCTGTTACATCCCCCTCGTCCTCATTGCCCGCCTCCGGAACCGCGGAGAGTTGCCAGCCATGCTTTTCAATTCTTGGCCGTTTCTTCCATTCATCATCAGTGTCCTGGCTCTGTACTACCTGTTGCCCTTCCGCTGGCAAAACCGGATGTTACTGATCGCGAGTTGCGTGTTTTACGGTCTTTGGGACTGGCGGTTCTTGATCCTCTTGATGGTCTCCACGTCGATCGACTATCTGGTGGCGCTACGGATCCAGGCCAGCGAGGTGGCCGGCCGCCGCAAAGCGCTGCTGACATTGAGCTGCGCCGCGAACCTGACCATCCTCTGTTTCTTCAAGTACTTCAACTTCTTCACGGAAAACGCCGCTGTCGCTTGCAAGCTGCTGGGAGCCGACTTTGCCGTGCCCCATTTGAACGTGATCCTGCCCGTCGGAATCTCGTTCTACACGTTTCATGCAATGAGCTACAACATCGACGTGTTCCGCCACAAGCTGAATCCCATCCGCAGCTTCCCGGACTACATGCTGTTCGTGCTGTTCTTCCCGCAATTGGTGGCCGGCCCCATCGCTCGGGCGTCGATCCTGATTCCGCAGGTCACGCACCCACGCACGCTACGGCAGTCCCAGGTGCTGGAAGGGATATGGCTGACGCTGTGGGGGTTCTTCAAGAAAATGGTGATCGCCGATAAC
>DATLQY010000390.1:0-9114 GCA_035534975.1 Pirellulales bacterium | reverse complement strand
GCTGAGCGGATTCGAGCGAGTTGCGAATGTCGTCGCGAGCGTTCATGAGGGGTGGTCCTTGGTGAGGGGGCAATTGTCATTGGTCGTTGGTCATTGGTCATTGGTTGGCGAGCTGCTCACGCGTTCCCATACTTGGCAGAGCGTGGGTACGTGTGTTACCAATGACAAATGACGTTCTTCTTCAATCAAACGGGCTGGTGGGAACCGGTGGCGGGGCGCGCTGCGATTCGACGAAGGCGTCTTCCTCGGCCACGCGCCGCGGCTTGGCGATCCGCACGTGCCGGACCGCGGCCACGACGGAGGGCAAGTTCGCCAGCAACACGACCACGGCCACCACCGTCACGACGCAGACCGCGACCACGATGTCAGGCGTCCGAGCCAAGCCAGCGCCGTGCCCGCCCAGTTCCGCGAGGGTCCAAAAGGGATTGCTCATTTCGATCAGCGAATAGTCGTTGCGCATGCCGGGCGTCATGTAATGGATCGTCATAGGAATGCCGGTCCCTGCCAGTACCAGCAGGAATTGCAACAGCACTCCCACCGGCATACTCACGACCGTCACCTTTCGCAACAGGCCGATCAGGAGCCGCCCAACACCCAAGTAGGCGACCATGTACGAGACCGACAGTAAGCCGTAGGCGGCCACGGTCTGGTTGTAGTTCGTACCGAAGCCCCATGAGGTGCGGTTGGGAAACACAAATTCACCCACGAACAAAGCGGCCAGGGAGATGCCGTAGATGGTGAGAAAATTGACGACGGCGAAGAGATAGCCGGTGGCCGGGCCGGGGTTGAACCATGTCAGGAATGCACGCCCCAAAAAGCTCTGCGGGAGTTGGCGCTTGACCCGCCGCGACAGTTCGCCCGCTTCGCCGGAAAGGAACGCGCCCATCACGTACCAGTGGAGGCCGCTGACGGTCAACAGGACCATCAAGTAGGCGATCTCCCCTTGCTGGAAGAAGCCCCAACCCATCCAGCCAACGAGCGTCGCCTGTTGCACGAGCATCACGACCCGCAACAGCGTCGAGCGGTTGTTGCTGGCGAACGTGAGCTGGGCCGCCGTGGCGAAGTAGAACAGGGCGAAATAGCCCAGGTAGCCGGTCAGCATGCCCAGGTTGCCGATCCAGAAGTCGGCGTCGTCCATGGGGATAAGCACTCCTCCGTATGTCAACGCCGAAATGACGGCCACGCAGCCCATGAAGAACACGTAACCCAGGCCGAAGATCAAAACCACCGAGAGCACGATTTGCCAGTGCTTCTCTTGAGTGGCCGTGGCCACCAGCATTCCCACAATCGAAAGGCCAATCGAGACCAGGAACAGAACGACCATCACGCAGAGGATCACCGGAAACGCGATGCCGCGGAGCATGTAGGTGAAGCCCAGGCAGGGCGCGATGGCCGAGAAATAGACCAGCATCTGCAATACGGCGCTGCACAGCTTGCCGCTGACGATTTGCCGCGGGCGGAGCGTCGTCACCGAGAGCAGCTCGAACGTGCCATCCTCGCGTTCGCTCGCCAACGATCGAAAGGCGCTGAAGGGCACGATCACCAGCACGGCGAAGGAGAGGATCACGAAGTAGCCATTGAACATCTGCATGCCCTCGGCCGCATAACGGATGCCGGGGCCGATCATGGCCACGCCAAACAACGACCAGACCCAAGCACAGAGCAGGACGAGAGTGAACGTGACGGCGAACTGCCGGCTTTTGAGCGCCTGGCGGGTTTCCTTGACCAGGATCGGGTTCAGCCATTCGCTCAGCTTGCCCAGCGTCTCATCGACGCGGTCCCACCGAGTGGGCGGCACGAGGACGGCTCGAACGGGCAATTCTTCCCCGGTCAGTGAGGGGTTTGAGGTAAAGGGTGAGGAGTACCCCCCGCTCGCCTGCCCGGCTGTTGCCCCATTCCCCTCTTCACCTCCTCCCCCCTTCCCCTCTTCTCCATTCGCGCCCGTGGCACGCCCAACGCCATCTGGCCCAGCCTGGCTCCTGTCTCCTGACTCCTGAATCCTCTCGCCTTCGGTCATTGCACGCGCCCCTCGGTGACCTGCATGAATACGTCTTCGAGCGTCTTGGTTTGGTGGCCGAACGAGACCACGCGAAATCCGGCCTCGATCATCGCACGCAACGTCGCCGCCTCGGCGTCGCGCGAGCCGCCGTGGACGTAGGAAAGCTGGTCGCCGTCGACGCTCACCTGACGTACTCCAGGAAGCGAAGCGAGCCAGTTGGCCAGTGGCCCCGCCGCGTCGAGCAGCCGCACTTGCACCAGCGACTCGTGCTCGGCTTGCTGCCCGCGCTGGATTTCGTCGACCGAACCGACCGCCAGCAGCCGCCCCAGCTCGATGATGCCCACCATGTCGCACATTTCAGCCAGCTCGGTGAGGATGTGCGAGCTGATCAAGATCGCCTTTCCGTCGGCGGCGAGCTGGCGGATCATCTCGCGAAGCTGGATGCGGGCCCGCGGGTCGAGTCCGGCGGCCGGCTCGTCGAGCACCATCACGGCCGGATCGTGGATCATCGCTCGGCCCAGGCAGAGCCGCTGTTTCATCCCCTTGGAAAGCCCGTTGATCGGTTTTTCGGCCAGCGTGTCGAGCTTAGTGAAGCTCATCGCGTACCGCAGGGCCCGCATCCGTTCGCCGCCCCGTAGCCCGTAGGCGCGGGCGAAGAAATCGAGGTACTCGCGGACGTTGATGTTGGCATAGGTGCCGAAGTAGTCGGGCATGAAGCCCAAGCGGCGGCGTACGCGGTCGGGATCGTCGATCACCGAGAAGCCGTCGACGAAGGCGTCGCCGCTGGTCGGCAAATCGAGCGTGGCGAGAATTCGCATGCTGGTAGTCTTGCCCGCCCCATTGGGCCCAATGTAGCCGAACACTTGTCCGCGCGCGACGGCGAAACTGATATCGTCCACGGCGCGCGTGCGCCCGAAATAGCGGTGCAGGCCCCGCAATTCGATCATGGGATGACCGGCGACCATCGGCTACCACCTCCCCACGACGACATGTAGGCCGGCCTCGGGTCGGGGCGCGGGTACGCCCCAGACGAGCTCCGGCGAGCAATCGACGAAGGCCACATAGCTCCGCGGCGCCAAGGGCGGCGATGAGCCGAAAATGCCGAGCGTGTCGCGTAGTTTTTGCTCGAGGCGTCCGCTGGTCAGGCTGGGTTCCGGCAGCATCGTAGCGCCGCGCGCGCGCCAGGGGTTATAGCGGCGGCCACCGAGCGACGAATAAACGTTGGCATCGAAACCCTCGGGAACGGCGGGGGGGCTGGCGCGGAACATCTTCGTCAATTCCGTCTCTTCGACGGTGTCATCGGCCGGCGTCAGCGGCACGATGGCCCCCGGCGGCACGTCGATTGCCCGATAATGGTTTCCCTCGTGATCGGCCAGCAAGAGTCGCTTGATTTGCGTATCGAGGCGGTTTTCGATGCGCGGCGGATCACCCGCTTTGGCGGGCGCCATCCAACGCACACCGGCGGCGCTTGGCCGCGAACGGACCGTCAGCAACTGCGTTTGTGTCCGCGAACGGAGCCAGCCGCTGGCCAGGTTCTGCTCTCCGTCGGACCAGATCAACCCCAGGTTCGGCTGTCTCCGTTGACCGTCGGAACCGTCCGGCTGAATCGGCACCACGGCCACGTCGTCGGGAAAATCCATCCCGCCCGATGGCGACAGGCCCGCGTAGTAGGTTACACGCGACCAACACACCGCTTCGCCCCGCCGCTGGTCGATGGCGGTGTAGCTCCTGGCGCGCACGCGCACTCCCAAGCCGTCGGCCAAGAGCGCGTAACCGAACAGGCTCGAAGTGACGAGCAGGGCGCAGAGCGGCACGATCACGAGGATCAGGTGCAGTTTGCCGCGCCGCTTGAGCCAGTAATAATTCAGCGGGCCAATGATGATCACGAACAGCGTAATCAGTACCCGAAACTCGGTCACCGGCGCCAGCCCCACGCCGGGAATCAACCAGTTCCAGAAGTCGTTGTTGCCGCGGTCGAGCGAGACGCCGTGGCGGCGGTACCAGGCCCATCGTTCGGGCGTGAGCGTGCGCAGCAGCGCGCCCCACACCTCCGACGGCTCGGCAAACGGGTCGTCCGCGGCGATGGCGACCAGCATGCCCAGCTCGACGGGCCGCGCGACGAAGGGAGGCTGTCCCGCTGGCGCGACGAACGCGGGGCGCTCCGGCGGCGTGCCGGCGGGGGTGATGGCGACTTGTTGGCCGTTGACCGTGGCAGTGACGACACCCAGACCGTTGATCGACTTACCGAAGGGAGATCCTAAATCGGGGTTGTAGTCGTTCTGGTTGGGCGAGCTCCAGCCGGCGCGCGGCGAGTCGCCGGGCGTTTCCGTTGGTGGTGAAAGATCGAGAAATCGTTCCAACTCCGCAAGCTTCGCGAAGTCGTTCCCCACGCCCGATACCAGCAGGTTGCCGCCCGCCGCCATCCAACGGCGCAAGGCAACCCAACGTGGCGGGTGGTCCGCGGCGAGCTGTTCAAGCTGGTTCCAGGTGAGGCAGATCAGGTCGACGCCGGTGTAGTCGATCCACCGCCGGGGGAGTCGATCGATGGCCACCGCCGCCAACAAATCGGGGGGATACTCCATCGGCTGCCCGGTGTTGACGTTGCCGTAGCGTTGGGCCTGGATATTCTCGACTGGCAAGACCTCGGCGAGCACGGCGGTATTAAGGGTCACGCCAGGAACCGCTGCGCCAGTGGAGGGGGCGAGCGGCAGCGGCACCTGCAACGTCGCCCCTGGAGCGACCGCGATGGCCGGGGCGGCGGTCACGTTGCCGGCGACGACCAACACGGTCGGCAGTCCTTCGGTCGAGCCCTGGTTCCAATTGTTGAAGCCTACATTCTGAGAAAGAGTTTTCTGGAACCGCCCGTCCTCCCAGACGTTCAATTCGTACATATTCCAAGTAAAGTCCTTTGGCACCGAAATCTGGGTCGTGAAGGTCGTCGTCGTTGAGGCGGGGATGTCGATTTCCTGACTGACGGTCAACTCGCGTTGCGGCCACTGTGATTTTACTTTGAGCTCGACGTGCAATGAACGGTCGGCCGTGATGGGCACCATCGGGGTGATGTCGATCCAGACGGGCCGATAACCGAAGCCATCGACCCATTGGGTGTCGACCACGAGGTTCAGGCCCTTGCCCGTCGAAATGAACCTCTGCCCCGAGGCGGCCTGGACCGCCGCGGCCGTGCCTGCTGACAACAGCGCCGCCACGACAAACAATACGCGTAGCGGAGATCGTAAGAATTTCGACCGCCACGGTGGGACGGCTTGAACTCTTGCGAGTTCCGCTACTCTCGGAACTCTCACGAGCTCCGATCCGTGCGAAAGTCCTTCCGCCGTCTGGTCAAGTGCGCGGTTTGCCATCTTGAATTCCTTGTGCCTGGCCGGTCGCAAACGGAGAACTTGAGGCGAACGGGGAACCGGGTCCGGGGGCCGGCGCGCGGCGCTGGGGCACCAGTAACGAGAAAAGCCATACTCCGAAGAACAC
This sequence comes from Pirellulales bacterium, assembly GCA_035534975.1. GTDB lineage: Bacteria > Planctomycetota > Planctomycetia > Pirellulales > JAICIG01 > DATKSN01. Next base: position 3,632 of record DATLQY010000390.1, on the reverse strand, counting down.
CGCGCCGTGGACCGCCAGCGTCACGACAAGCGACGCGACGCCGATCGACAGCGCAATGGCCCAAGGCGAGCCGCGCAGGGCCATCGCTAGGATCAGCGAGAAGACGGCGCACACCGCGGTGACCGCCAACACCCAACGAAGTGAGAATTGTGATATGAGCATACGATCGATCGTGCCATGCACCGCGCCGGATTCAAGACAATTTCACTTCGTTCGCCGCGGGAGATTCTTGGTCAAGAAACGGCACCAAGAGGGTCGTCATCGTCAGTAGCCACCCTGGTTTACCTCGTCGCCCGCACGTGTTATCAACCCCCGCACGACGGTGGGAGGAACACTCGACTGCAAACTCCTCGCCGAACCGTCGGCAAACCCAACCACGGCCCCGCCGGGATGATGGCCGGCGATTTCAATGCCGCCGGGGCCGTCGATGACGCACTGCATTTGCGCAAAATCGAGGTCGCGAGGTTCCATCCAATGGATGCCGGCGCCGGAGGCCTCGACGACCAACAGCGTGTTCGACATTCCATCTCGGATGGCACCTAATGGACAGGGCTTATCGCCGTCGAACAGCGCGCCTGCACCATTGACCACCGCGTAATCGGTCGTGGTCGAGCCTGGGCCGGCAGGGTCGGAGGGACAGCGGAAAACGTCGGGCATGAGGTCGGAAAGTTGGCTGTTGTTCGGGCCGTCCCAAGGTTCGTCCAAACGGTATTGGTCGTACAGTTCGCCTTCTTCCAGGTAGGGTAGAAGCAACACCCGCCAACTGTGCATCGGCTTGCCGTCGGCGTCGACGGTGTAGGCCGGCGGAAACATCTTGTATTGGTCGGCGTACTCCTGCATCGCCAGCCCGATCTGTTTGATATGGTTATTGCACGACGAGCGGCGTGCCGCCTCGCGCGCGGCACTGACGGCGGGAATCAACAGCGCCGCCAGTACACCGGCCACCAGCAGGCCTCCGAACCCCACGACGATGGCGACGATTACAATCACGCTGGCGCCGGAGCCGGACGAACCTCGCGGCGCCGGCGGATAAGCGGTCGCCCCGACCGGCCCAACGGGAATCGAGATCGTCGCTCCGCAGTTTCGGCAGGGGCCGCTCTGCCCCGCGAAGCGGTCGTCGACGTGGGTTTGCGACCCGCAGTGCGGGCATTGGAACGCAATCGGCACCGGTCGTTCTCCTTGCGCGTCTGAAACCGATTCGATAGCCCCGGCGAAGCATTGATGTTAAACGCTGTCGGCCCGTGGGGCAACTCCTCGTCATCTTGCGCCGACTTCTGCCGGCCGCAGGACGACGCGGCGCAGGTCCATCACGGCGACTCCGGGCTTCGTCCGCGGTTTGATCGCGAGGCTGTGCTTGCCCGCCACAAGCTCAACCTGTCCAATCATCCGCAGGATCATGTGCTGGAAGTGGCCCGTTTCCTGGACGGTGAATGTCAGCGTCTGGCTGCCAATCTCCACTGCGACCTCCGCCCCACCGCTGCCGTCGCCACAGCCTTGCTGGATCTCGACTTCGTAAACGCCGGGACTTGCGATGTCGAATTCCCATTCGGCCCAGTCGGCGAGGTTGATCCAGTAGCCGAGTACGTTCTTGTTGGGCTGCGGCTCGTACCGCAGCGTCTGAGCGTGAACGCGGGCGTCCTTCGCCTGCAAGCGAATGTCGCCCGTCGCGGGCGTGATCGACGGTTTACGACCCCTGATCGCGTGATTCATCGCCTCGCGCCACGCTTTCCACGTCGGCTCGGTGGCGGCCGCGGTCACCTCCGCGACAAGCCGCGACGCATCTTGTTCCTCGTACAGCCGCCGGTGCGACGCCGCGTCGAACTCGGGATTCGGCACTGGCATTTGCGCGCCAACTCTTGTCCGCCAGGCTTGCAATTTGCGGCGGAGGTCGTCGGCCCGCGCGGGTTCCGACGTCGCGAGGTCGTTCGTTTCGCCAACGTCTTGCGCCAAGTCGTACAGCTCGACGCCGCCGTCTTCGAAGTGCTCGACGAGCTTCCAGTTTCCCTCGCGAATCGCCCCGGCGGGCCGGCTGCCCTGGTTTGTGTAGTTCGGGAAGTGCCAGTAAAGCGTGCGCGCGGGCGCCGGCTCACCGCGGAGCACGTTGGACAGACTCACGCCGTCCAGCGGACCAACCGCCGCGGCCGGGTCGATTCCGGCCGCTTCGAGCAAGGTCGGTACGAGGTCGGTGAGCACGACGGGCGTTTCGCAAACGCTACCGGGCGTGACCACGCCGGGCCAGCGAATGACGAGCGGTTCGCGCAGGCCGCCTTCGTACACGTAACCTTTGCCGGCGCGGAACGGCCGGTTGTACGTCGCGGGGGTGCCGGGCGATTCGAGCACGTGCAGCCCGCCGTTGTCGCTGGTGAAAAGGAAGATCGTGTGTTCGGCGAGGCCAAGCGATTCGACCTTGTCCATCAGCCTCCCCACGGCGTCGTCGAGCGTTTCGATCATCGCGGCGTAGACGGGGTGAAACGCATCCGGGTACATCTCAACCCGTTCCGCGGCGGCTGCCAGCGGGATGTGCGGGCAGTTGTGCGGCACGTAACAGAAGAACGGACGGTCGCGGTGTTCCTCGATGAATTTCTCGGCAGCGGCTGTGATCGCGAATTCGCCTTTGCCGCCGGTCTCAAGCGTTGGTGCGGTATCGGCTGGGGGCGACACGGCCATGTCGAACCCCTGCTCCGTCGGCCCGAAGCCAAGGCCGCCGAGGTGCCACTTGCCGAAAAGCCCGGTGGCGTAGCCTGCGCCCTTCAGCAGCTCGGCGACGGTCACTTCCTCCAGCGGCAATTGGCCTTCGATCCGCGGTTGCAGCAGGCGCTGCGAGGGCGCGTCGGGACGGCCGGGCAGATAGTTCGTCAGGTTGAGCCGCGCCGGGCACTTGCCGGTCATGATGGCGGCCCGCGACGGCGAACAGATCGGTTGGGCTGTGTAAGCGCACGTGAACCGCATGCCTTGCGACGCGAGCCGGTCCAAGTTGGGCGTACAGTGATCTTCGCGGCCGTAGCAGCCAAGGTCGTTCACACCGAGATCGTCGGCCAGAATGACGACGATGTTCGGCCGCGGTTCGGCCGCGCCGAGTGTCGCCGAAAGAGCCAGCGGCAAGGCGATGAACGCAAGAGACTGCAGGTTCGTCCGGATCATGGAGAGAGTATACCACCCATCACGCCACCTCGTCTTGGGTTACGCCCGCGGTAAAAACTCCTGCGTCTCCACGACCCCCAGAGGAAGCAGCCATCGACGGTCCATTGGAAACCGCGCCGACTGCGCCCGGTGGGGCGGGTCATTGCCGCGCCACACTCCTTCGTTCCCCCGGCCCTGACGGCGACCTGGGGTCGGTGGAGCGATCGTCGATGGAGCACCAGGAGTTTTTGCCGCGGGCGGTCGCACGGTGTCACGTCCGCCGCCGGAAAGGACATCCCAGGAGCGTGCGGCAAACGTCGGCGACTCCCCCTTGGAAGGCCATCCCAAGAGGGCGTGTCTGGTATAACCCTGGCGCGGCCTCGCTGCGCTCGGCCGCAACCAAATGGGGGTATAAAAAGTCAGGCGTTGTTGCGGTAGTGTTGTGATTTTCACGATCGCAACTTCCTACCGTGTTCAGGAGCAACGCCATGAAGAGCTTTTTGCAGCGCCAC
>DATLQY010000389.1:0-7937 GCA_035534975.1 Pirellulales bacterium | reverse complement strand
GCCTGCTCCCGAGCAATGGGCGCCGAAGCCCAGTAATCCATGCTTGCCATAGCGATCCGTCTCCAGCCCCGCCAGTAATAAATTATTATACCTATACATATTACTAAATCAATAGGCTGGCACGATTAAATCGACAGACTCTAGGGCTCGACGGGGTACGTCAGCGGCTCGCTCGACCGGCTCGAGTGGTACGTGATGAATGTCGCCAGACAATCTTCGATCGCGATCAACAGTTGGTCGATCAACTCCGACTTGCCGGCGTAGGCGCCGCCCACGCGCGTCTGGTACACGCGGCCCAGCATGCGGGCGACGTAGGCCACCACGCGCGGACCGAGCGAGGCCCTGATCTTGCGAAACGCGGTTTCAGTCGAATCCCAGAAAAACGTCCCGGCCAGCGGCAGCACCGCGCGACGGCAGAAGTAGAGCGCGAGCGCCTCGTCGTAGCAGAGGTCGACGCGAGGCACGGCAGCGGCGTCGACGCTGAACGTCTTGCGCCCGAAATCGCCGGTGCGTTCCACGACCGCGAAGCCGGCCTTGCGGAGCAGAGCCACGTCGCGTCGAATCGTCTTTTCGCTCTTCTTCGTCTGTTCGACGAGGGTCTTGATGGTGGCCTCGCCATTGGCGGCCGCGATGGCGCGCAGAATCAACCATTGGCGCAGAAACGGTGATTTGTCGGGCACTTGGAAACCCCTCTCGGACGACAAGAACCGCCTCGCCGCGAAGCGGCGTTTTTTGCACGTTCCCCGTGCAAAACATGGAAGTCGAGAGCCATGATAGCACCGCGCAGGTCAACGTAAAGCGACTGCACGGCACTCGTTGGCCAGCGGACAGGTGTTCATGGCGTTGAGCGGGAGTAGGCGTTGGGCGGTAGGCGTTAGGCGACTGGCGTTGGGTGTCGGGGCGAACGTCGGCGATCGCCGTTGGCGATCGGCCTTTCGGCCCCCGTCACGGAGTGCCGCGGTACGGGGGCTGCCCGCACGCACCGCCGATCGTAGCTTTTGAGCGGTTGCACCAGTTCCTCGGAACCCCGGCGCGCCGGGAGAGGGCGTTCCCTACAGATGCCGACGCTTGCACGTAACGTCGCCTTTTGCTGGAGCGGAGCCGAGCAATTCCCATTCGTGTCATCCGTGCTATTCGTGGTCCGTACGTTCTGTCAGGGGAAAAAGGCGCAACTCAACCTGACGGCGCAACTAGCAGAGCGATCGAGGCGCGCTTTCCACCCGGAAGAGTGGAAAAAATCTCTGAAAAACTTTACCGCAATCCGCGCTCTTCGACTCACGGCGCCGTGGAAGCCGCGCATTCTGGCTGGGTGAATGGGTGCTAAGTCGCATGGCTTCAACGGTTTACAATATGGTCGGCCGTCCCGCATGACGCGACGATCCGCGGAAGTTGGTTGTTTGCGAATCCAAGCCAAACAGGGTGTAGAAAGAAGGCACGAATTCGTGGGGGCGACCAGGGGAAGAGGGGAGACATGGTGACGGGGACGCGGAGAGACCGAGGAAGATCCACGAATTACGTGAATGCCGGAAGTAGACTGCCGCGTTCCAAGGAAACGAGGAACGTCGGACTACTGACTATTCGCACAAGAAATCTTCAACCACGAAACACACGAAACACACGAAAAAAAGGAGGGAGCCAACGGTTGCGTCGGACGAGCGCGCCAGCATTCACCACTCACGAACGACGGCATGGCACGGGAACTGCAACTCTTGCTCGCCGTACCCTGCCATCTTTCGTGTGTTTCGCGTGTTTCGTGGTTCCCTTCCGATCTGCCGCACAAATCTCGATCCGTTCGTACTCGACTTTGGGAAAGTGGCCGAAGTTGACGAGCGTGAGCGACCGGAATGGCCTGCGAAGCTTGCACGAATGTCAAGAAGCAGGCGCCGAGCAGGCTGAGAGGGCTGGTCTCGCGTCCGTGAGCGGGGCTCCGCCGAGACAAAAAGCCGCGGAAATCGCCATAGAAAACAAAAAAACGCCTCAGGGAAAGTGGGGAGATTAAAGTGATGGACGCGGGGCATGTGTATCCACAGATATCGCGGATTTCGCAGATTCGAAATCGGGGACTCGCACGGGAACCGACCGCGTTCGGCCCCCCGTTTGGCAGCAGCGGGATCCCATCGGACAGTTGCGGACAGTTGCGGGGAGGGCGACTGTCCGCAGGCTGATCTGACACAAGTTGATGCGGCACCATCGTTTGTGTCGGAAGCACATCGGATGCGGACAGTGCGGACAGTTGTGTCCCCCCTACATTTGAAACGTGGAAAACCCCGCGAAGGGTGGCAGCGCACGCCGGCGCGCGGTTCAACGACAGTTCGCTGGTACGGTTGAGAGCGGGACGCCGCCGCGACAAAAAGCCGCGGAAATCGCCATAGAAAACAAAAAAACGGCTCAGACTGGGCTCAGACTGGGTTGCCCCCAAGCCGACTTCCGCGACCGGCGACCAGGGGCTAGGCAACGGACTAGGAATATGAACCAGGGGAAGAGGGGAGACACGGTGACGGGGGGACGCGGAGAGACCAAGGAAGATCCACGAACGACCCAGTGCGGCCTTCGGCCGCAACCAAAGACTGAACGGTCCACGAATCGCACGAATTCCACGAATGAGGGCACCCTCATCGAACATTCGTGTCATTCGTGTGATTCGTGGATTGTAGAATCTTCGCGGGCAACAAGAAATTGAAGGTTAGTAGTATGAATTGCACGAATGTCAAAAAGCAGGCGCCGAGCAGGTTGAGAGGGCAGGTTGCGCGTCCGTGAGCGGGACGCCGCGACAAAAAGCCGCGGAAATCGCCATAGAAAACACATGGGGTTTTTCTGAGCCGCCCGCAGGTGAAGATCTCATTCCGTTTGCGGGCTCTCCGCGGGCGGAGCAGAAAAACCCTGTTGAACTAAATCGCTTCGCGGGTTGGGCTATGGGCGTTGTTTAGGGACGGCGGGACCTTGCAGCCTGGGGGTCGAGCGGTTCGTGCGTGGCTGGGACGTGGTGAGGGAGCGTGAGGAGCTTGCTGAGCCGGATCAACACGTCGTCGGTTGTGCGGATCGGAGCGGCTGGGCAGGACCGGTCGGCGAAATTCCGCGCACGGCTTGTCGTCCCGTTTTTTTCGCGTTTTTACGGATTCCGACTCCCGCGTCGGAATTTGCTTGATTCCCGGTGCCGTGTCGCCTCTAATCGCTTGTTGACCCACCCATCTGTCAGAAATGTCTCCGCCCATGGAATCAGGTCGAGCAAGTCCAAAACCTCAAGGGCAAGGTAGCGGGACGCCAATGAGGGCGTTCCCTACAGACGCTTGTCCGACCGTCGTGGCGCCAGTCGGAACTCTCACGAGTTCCGCTACAAGTCTGAATTCAAGGCGGGTTTCCGCCGTCTGCGGTTTTATGGCTGTCGGGTGCTGGCTTTCTGTGGTAGCCTGGTCGGCCCCGGCGCATGCTCAAGTCGTTTTGGCCGCCCCCGCCGCCGCGGCAGAGGAAGCCAACCCTAATGACCCCAAGCTTCCCTTCCACCTCCCTTCGCAATCGAGCGACGTGAAGGAGGCCCTGGCCGACTTTCACCGCTACGTCGGCAAAGGCACCTGGGAACGCGCATTCAAAGCGCTTGACAAAGTGCAGGCCGGACATCCCAACGCCCTGACTCCCCGCGACGACGGCCTGCTGATGCCCACGCGGTTGTTGCTGCGGCAGGCGCTCGCCGAGTTGCCCGCCGCCGGAAAGCAGGCCTATCGGCTGTTCCACGACGCCGATGCCAAAGTGCTGTTGGATGAAGCCAAGGGAAAGGACGAGGTGGAAAAGCTCGTCAAAATCTTTTCCAGCTTCTTTATCACAACGGTTGGCGACGTGGCCGCGGACCGGCTGGGCGACATCTACTTCGAGCAAGGCGATATGGACCAGGCCGCCGAGTGTTGGCAGGCCGTGATCCAGTACCGGCCCGAAAGCGCCTTGCCCCGCGTGCGGCTGCTCGTTAAATCGGCGATCGCCTTGGCGCGTGCCGGGCGTTGGGATGCATTCAACGAGATGAAACGCCAGGTCCACGAGCGGCATGCCGGCGAAACGGTTGTCCTGGGCGGCAAACCGACCCCAGCCGAGGAGCACCTCGAATCGCTTTGGACCGCGCGGGAGTCCGAGACGACCGCGCGGGTGGCCGAGCTGGCCGCCTACGAGCGCGACCAACTGCCGCTCAAGCAGGCCGAATGGGAAAAGAGCCTGGCCGCCCAGCCGGTCTGGCAACTGCTCGAACCTGCGATGCTCGTGTCGACCGGCGGCGCCGCCTTGACCAGGCAGCCCGACGGTTCGATCCTGGTCAATGGCAACATGCCGGCAAAGGACACGTACACTTTCACCGCGAAGACCGAGCTGGCGGGGATCACCGGCTTCCGCCTTGAGTTGTTGGCCGATCCCAGTCTTGCAGCCAAGGGGCCGGGACGCGCGCCGAACGGCAACCTGGTGCTCACCGAGCTGAAGGTCACCGCGGCGCCGGCGGCCGACGAGAGCAAGGCCCAGCCGGTTGCACTGCAGAATGCTCAGGCTGATTATTCGCAATACAATTTCCCCGTAACGGCGTCCATCGACGACAATCATCAGCCGCAAAATGGTTGGGCGGTGTCACCCAGGTTCGGTGAGCAACACGTCGCGGTCTTCGAGACCACGCAGGACGTGGGCGTCACCGGCGGTACGACGCTCGTCGTCACCCTCGACCAGCAGTACGATCAGCACTCGATCGGACGATTCCGGATTCTGGTCACAACGTCGCCGCGGCCCGTGCGACTGGCAGATCCGCCGGCAGCGGTCGCGGCCATTCTGGCCATTGCCCCCGAGTCGCGCACGGCAGAACAGCAGGCGGAGCTGACCAAGGCGTTCCGCGCGCAGGACGCCGAGTTGGCGCGGCTGACGGCCCTGGCATCGGTGGTGACCAATAATAGCAGTGACGTAGGCGACCTCGAGCTCCCCGCCACACTCGATCCGGCCTGGCAATTCCGTATGATCGGCCCGCGCGAGGCCCAGATGCTGGCGACCCTCGGCCAAAACTGGGGATGGGGCCGTCTGCCGGTCAGCGAGATGGTCCCTCCTGCCGTCGTCGATGGCCAGCGCGCTTACGTCAACCTTTTGGGGTACCACCTGGCCGTCGATCTGAAGACGGGCAAGCTGCTCTGGCGCTCGGCCAAGTTTCACGACCTGGCGCAGAAGATGCAAAACAACCCGCAAACCCATTCCCCGGAGCAGTTCAACCTGACCGTGGCGGGCGACACGCTTTGGTCGGTGTTTCGCGACGTGCAGCAAATGGGCCAGCAGGGGCAGCCGTTCCGAATCGGTCGTTGGGAAGCGGCCACCGGCAAGCCCGGCTGGAATTCGTCGACGGTGGCCGAGCTGCAGCAGTGGAACATGATGGGCAATCCGCTGCCGATCGGCGATCGGGTCATCGTGGCGGCGTCGAAGACCGGCCAGGGGGCGGAGATGCACCTGTTGTCGTTGGCCGCGGCCGACGGCAAACTTCAGTGGTCGACTCACTTGGGCACGTCGCAGGCCGACCAGAACCAGTGGTGGCCGCCGCGGCGTTCGGCGCAGCCGTCGCTGATCGGCTTCGGCTCCAAGGTCTACGTCGACACGCACGCGGGGGCGCTGGTGGCTGTCGACCTTCGCACGGGATCGCTCGACTGGGGGTTCAATTACGATTCCGAAATGCCCGACGGCAACAACATGCGCTGGTACGGCATGCCGTCGGAGACGCTCACGACCGGCGCGCCGCAAGTGGTGGAAAACAAGCTCTATTTCAAGGGGATGCAATCGTCGCGGCTGTATTGCATCGACCTGGCCGGGCCGTCGCTGGCTTGGAAGCGTGAGGTCAACAAGACCTCGATGTTGATCGGCGTCGACGGCGAGCGGCTGTACCTCGGCGGCGCGGAGGTGGAGGCGATCGAACTGAAGACGCGTAAGCTCAAGTGGTCGGCACACGTGCCCATGGCCACAGGTTGGATTCGCCCGGTGTTGACCGATCGCCGGGTGTACCAGTTCACGTCGCGGGGCGTGTACGAGCTCGACAAGGCCAACGGCGACACGGTAAGGCTGTTCCGCGGAGCCGACCTCGACTCGCTGGGCGGGACGTTGCTGGTCACGCCCCAAGGACTACTGACGGTGTCGAACTTGTCGATTACCTCGTACCGCGTCGGCGCCGCGGCGGGCAATCCGCCGGAATCGGCTTCCGCGGCCGGGGCCAAGCCGTAGGTAGAACGCGGAAACGCAGGCAGACCGTGACCGGGACGAAAGGTTTTGGGTTTTAGGTTTTGGGGCTTCGGTTTTGGGTTCTAGTCGAACGTCACACCACGAGGAGACCGGACCGTGAGAAGAACGAACGATCATTCGGTAAGAACCGGGTTCCGCGCGCGCGGCGTGGCCGTGCGAACTCGAATCGCGCAATCCAAAAACCAAAAACCAAAATCCAAAATCGTCCTCGCGTTGCTGCTGGCCGCCTGCATGGCATGGTCTTCGTTGCTCGTCGCAGCGGAGCAAGGCATCTCCGTGTCGGGCACCGGCGAAGTATTGGCCAAGCCGAGCCACGTTGAAATCGACGTCAGTGCCGCCGCCGCGGCCGAGCTGACGGCCGACGCGATCCAGAAGTACCGCGATTCGCTCCGTCGCACCACGGAAGCCTTTGGCAAGCTCGACATGAAGGGCCTCAAGATCGAACAGCGGGAGCTGTCGTTCGCCAATTCGACGCCCGGCGGCGGCGCCGCTGGCATGGTCGCCGGCTTGGTCGGGGGCGGCGCGCCGGCGGCCAAACCGCAAGTCGACATTTCCCGCTCGTTGCGGCTGGTGCTCGAGGGCATCGACCAAATGGAGGAAGCCGCGCTGATGGAGACGATCGGCACGTTGCTCGACACGGCCCGCGACGCAGGCGCCACGATTGGCCAGAGCTCCTCGTCCAGCGCCTTGCTGGCGCAAATGATGGGCCGGCAGGCGGGCAGCACTTCGATGGTCACGTTCGTCGTCGACAACGCGGCGCAACAGCACGAAAAGGCCTACCAGCAGGCATTCGCCGAAGCGAAATCGCGCGCGACGCGGTTGGCCAAATTGGCCGGCGCGAAGCTCGGATCGGTGATCTCGATCGAAGAGGCCGCGGACGCCTCCAAGGACGACGCGAGCGTCCAAGAGCAGTTGATCACGACCATTTACGGCATCGGCTCAAAGCCCAAGGGTGGAATCCGGCTGACCTCCGACAAATTGGGCGACATCCCCGTGCGCGTGACCCTGCGGGTGCGCTTCTCGCTTGGATCGCAAGGCAAACCATCCTCCGATGATGAAGAGGACTCGAAATGAACCCTGTTGGGCGAATCGTATCCTTGGTATCCATGGCCGCCTGCCTGGCTGACTTGCCGTCGCGGGCGGACGCGGAGGGGTCGATCACGGTTACGTTCGGACAGGCGGCGGTGCGCCGGGACGGGTCGATCAGCGTGACAGGAACGGGCGAGGTGCTCGCGCGACCGACCAAAGTCGAAATCGACATCAGCGCCGGCGGCATGGCCGAGCTGACGGCCGACGCAAATCAGAAGTACCGCGATGTGCTCCGCCGGACCACCGATGCCTTCAAGCAGCTCGATATGACTGACCTCACGATCGAAGAGCGCGAGCTTTCCTTTACCGATTGTGTGCCCGCCGGGACCCCGTTAAGGGTTGTTGCCGGCGGTGGCGGCCGCGCGATAAGGGCCGTTGCGGGCGGAGGGGTTGACCCGGCGGTCAGGCCGGAGGTCGGAATATCGCGGTCGTTGCGGCTCGTGCTCGGCAACATCCAGCAACAAGACGAGACGGACTTGAGGGAAACGATTGGCACCTTGATCGACACCGCGCGAGACACCGGCGCCACCGTCCGCCAAAGCTCGCCGAACGCCACGATGAGCCTGGTCACGTTCGTCGTCGATGACGCGGACAAACAGCGCGAAACTGCCTACCAG
>DATLQY010000388.1:0-4034 GCA_035534975.1 Pirellulales bacterium | reverse complement strand
GGTGGTGGGCGTGCAAGTCGACGACGCGGCGCGTTACGGCACGCTCGACGTTGGTTCCGGCGGCCGCCTTACGGGCTTTCGCGAGAAACGGCCGGGACGTTCGAGTAACGCCGGGAGCCTGATCAACGCCGGAGTCTATTTCCTCAAGCGCCCGCTCCTCGACGCCCTTCCGGCCGACCAGCCGTTGAGTCTGGAAACCGACGCTTTTCCGGCTTGGCTGGCCGGCCAGGCAAGACTGTACGTGCTCCCCGTTAAAGGACCGTTTCTCGACATCGGCACACCCGAAAGCGTGTGCGAGGCCGCGCGGTTCATTCAAGAAAACTTCGATGGAGAGTCATTTGTCGTTAGTTGAGGAGTGTCAGTTGTCAATAGTCAGTTGTTGAAGAACTCGACGGCAAAGCTCTCATCGGATAACCAATGACCAGTACCGTAGGGTGGGCACCGCCCACCAACCCAACTGATGAAAGGCGACTTGTCGCCTGAGGCCCGTGCTTTGAGACAGGGCCGCGGAGCGGCCGAAGAAGCGTTCCCACGCGGAGCGTGGGAACGAGTTATTTCATCCTTGATCCTTCACTCGACCATGATCATCAGCAAAACGCCGTGCAGGGTCAGCTTTTTCGGCGGCGGCACCGATTATCCTGAGCACTTCACAAAGCACGGCGGGGCCGTGCTTGGCACGGCGATCGACAAAGCCAACTACCTGGCGGCAACGCATTTCTACTCGCACCTGTTCGATTATTCGATTCGCCTGGCCTATCGCCAGGTCGAGTGCGTGACCAGCATTGAAGCGATCCAGCACGCCCCGGTGCGCGAGTGCCTGCGGTGGACGGGGATCACCAAGGACATTGAAATCGATTGCATGGCCGAGCTTCCCTCGTCCGTGGGCTTGGGCACATCGTCGAGTTTCGTCGTGGGTCTCTTGAACACGCTTTACGCCTTTCAGGGGCGAATGGTCCATCCCCTCGAGTTAGCCTACAGGGCGATCGAAATGGAGCGCGACGTGTTAGGCGAATCGGTCGGCTGCCAGGACCAAACGTTCGCCGCGATGGGCGGCTTCAACCTGATCGAGTTCCGCACGACCAGCGATATCGTGGTCCACCGCGTGCCGCTGTCCACAGAACGGCTGCGGGAATTCGAAGAGCACTTGCTCTTGGTCTACACGGGCATTCGCCGCCGGGCCAGCAATGTCGCCTCGAAACAAATCAGCAAGATCGGCCAAAACTCCTCGCGGTTGAAACAGATGCGGCGGCTCGTCGATGAAGGCTACGATGCGTTGGCCAGCGGCGGGAGTCTGGCCCGGTTCGGCTCGCTCTTGCACGATGGATGGGTGGTCAAAAACTCACTTTGCGACTCGGTTTCCAACGACCAGATCGACGCGACGTACCGCCGAGGTCTGGAGGCCGGGGCGCTGGGCGGGAAGCTGCTGGGGGCGGGCGGCGGCGGCTTTATCCTGCTTTTCGTACCACCGGAACGGCGCGGGGCGGTGACGAGGGCCTTGGGCCACCTCGAGACGATTCCCATTCAGGTCAATGCCCAGGGCACGCAGATCATCCACAACTCCTTGGCGGCCGCGACCGAGCACGGCATCCGCCGGACGCTGGCCAGGTACGCGGTGTGAACGTGGGGCAGGTTTCCAAGGGGCCATAAAAGCTTATCCCCGTTCCCACGCTCCGCGCGTGGGAACGGACCTTTTTCGACGCACCGCATCCTAATGTCCGCGGAGCGGACGAAACGACGCTCCCACGCAGCAGCGTGGGAACGAGGGGACTGATTATGAACCGACTCCGCACTCTATTGACTTTTGGCACTCGCCCTGAGGCGATCAAGATGGCCCCATTGGTGCAAGAGTGCCGTCGGCGTGTCGATCGGATCGAGCCAATCGTCTGCGTGACCGGCCAGCACCGCGAAATGCTGGCCCAAGTAACGGATTACTTTGGCATCGTCCCCGATGTCGACCTGGCGCTGATGCGTCCTAACCAGTCGCTGGCCGAGTTGACAAGCCGTTGCCTGACGGGCCTTGATGAGGTGCTGGATCGCTACCAGCCCGATTGCGTCGTGGCCCAGGGCGACACGACTACCGTGATGGCCGCTTCCCTGGCGGCATTCTACCGGCGAATTCCCTTCGTTCACGTCGAGGCGGGCTTGCGTACCTTCGACATGCAGTCGCCCTGGACTGAGGAAATGAACCGCCGCGTGGCGGGGCTGGTCGCCGCGCTGCACTGCGCGCCAACCCGCCGCGCCGCCGACAACCTGTTGGCCGAGCGCGTGCCGGCCGAAACGGTTCATGTGACCGGCAACACCGTGATCGACGCATTGCTCTGGACCGTCGACCGAGAGCGTGGGCGCGACGCCGTTTGGCGCCGAAAATATGCGACACTGGGCGAGCGCCGGATGGTGCTGGTCACGGGCCATCGCCGTGAGAATTTCGGCGGCGGCATGGAGTCGCTCTGCCGGGCGATCGCCACGTTGGCCAAGCGGTTCGCCAACGTCGAGTTCGTGTATCCCGTCCATCTCAACCCTAATGTCCGCGAGCCAGTACACCGGCTGCTGGCCGGCCCCGGTAACGTGCATCTCGTCGAGCCCGCGCCTTATCCCGAGTTCGTCTGGCTGATGGACCGCTCGACGCTGATCCTGACCGATTCGGGGGGCGTGCAGGAAGAAGCCCCCTCGTTGAAGAAGCCGGTGCTGGTGATGCGCGATACGACGGAGCGGCCTGAGGCCCTTGAAGCGGGGGCTGTCGAGCTGGTCGGCACCGCGGCAGTGAAGATCATCAGCCGCGTCAGTCTGTTGTTGTCCGATCCGGCGGCCTACCGCTCACGTCAACTCGATGCCAACCCCTACGGGGACGGCCGAGCGGCGCAACGAATCGTGGACCTGATGCTCCAGCGCATTGCCGTCCGCTCGAACCCACACTGGAAAGCCGCTACGAGGGCCGTCGCGGCCTAGGCGTGATTAAGCAGCTTAACCTCACTCCGTGATTCGACGGTGCCAGATCTCCCAGCCGGCCTCACTGCCTATCCGCTGGTAATCGTTTGCCAACTCGACGCGCAATTGCACTAGAAACTGACGATGTTTGCGTTCGGTGCGAGGCGGCTCGTTGGGGAGCTTGATCGACACTTCTTCATCGAATAGGATTTCACTCGGTGCCTTGCGCCGCAGTTCCGCCATGACGGCGGCAAAACGGTTCTCCGTGAGGCACTCCCAGAACGGGTCGGCCACGGACAAATCGGGCCAGACTTGCGCCGCCTTGGGAATCAGATAGCTGTCGACGGTGAAGAAAACCTGCCGATTCGTCGCGGTTCGCAGCCGCAGGTATTCGGCCTTGCGAATCAAATAGTCAGTTCGTTCGTCTGCTGGCAAGGCCAGGCCGCAGACAGACTTCATGCTCGTGTGGGCCGTAGCGGTCATTTCGTGCCACGATCGGTCGAAGCGAAAATGGTCGAGGCACGCTTTGAGTGTCGTTGGCAGGGCGAAAACGCCTCCAATGACCAGCGCCCCTGCCACAGCGAGGCGGGGCACTGCGCGCCTGCTTCCCGCGACGACAACGCGCGCCACGTCAATCCACAAGCATCCATACATGCCGGCAAAACTGTAAAGGTATTCCGGATGAGGGCGATTCGCATAGTAGGCAAACCAGACCAGAATCGCCGAACTCACGCCTATTCGGAACCCATTGTTCCACAAACCGCGGCGTGGACGGTCCAGCACGCTATACAGCCAAACGAACCCCGCGTGCGCCAGCATGACCGCCGCCCAGGGATCGATCTTGTCGAGGCGCGCAGCGCTGAAGCCGCTCTTGTTGACGATTCTCAGGAATTGCCACTGCGAGGCAACGGCGCCGAGATCGGGAAACGAGCCGGCAGGCCAGCAGCCATCCAGCGGCCGTGGAGGCAATCGGAGGGGCTTGTATGGCGGACCGGGTGTGTGGCGACCCTGTCGGTGGGGGGTTAGATTCGGGTTGACTACCGGTCGCGGACCGCTGTGGAATTGGAGGGGGGTGGTGGGGAAGTCGGTCGTCTTTGTTCTCTGGGTCT
>DATLQY010000387.1:0-2280 GCA_035534975.1 Pirellulales bacterium | reverse complement strand
GTCCCGTCGCCGTTGCTGAAGTAGACGATGTCAGGCAGGGGATTGAACCGCCTGGGCGGGCAGATGTCCGGCATGTCGTGCGTGGGGTCGGCGCAGCGCGGGTTGTGCCCTTCGGCGAACGACCAGTCGACGTAGTGCGTCACGTACAAGTCGAGGTGACCGTCGCCGTCGAGGTCCCCCCAGGCGGCGCTCGTGCTCCACGAGTCATCCAGCAAGCACGATCTCCGGCGGACCTCGATGAATCGGCCGTCGCCCTGGTTCTGAAAGAGCTGCAAGCCGCCGTAGCCGGTCACCAGCAAATCGGTGAAACCGTCGCCGTTGAAATCGGCGGCGCTGCAGCCGTGGGTGTAAAAAGGCGCCTGGCCTATGCCCGCCTGCTCCGTGACCCGAACGAACTTCCAATCGCCCAGGTTGCGGAACAAGGCTGAGGGGAGGCCGGAAATCGACGGCCTGGTGATCGATGGAGGCAACGGGTGCTCCTCGTCCTGGGCCCCGAATTCTCCTCCGCCAGGACAGAACAAGTCCCAGCGGCCGTCGCCATCGTAGTCGAAGGTACCCAGCCCTCCTCCGACGACTTCAAGAATCACACGGTGGCCCGCCGCTCGGCCGTTGTCGTATACGAATTCGAAACCACTTCGGGAGGTGACGTCGGTCAAGTTCAATAGGGGCCCAACCGTGGCCGTCACCGGCTCGAGGACGGACGGCCGCGTCCCCGCTGGCGCGGCACCGCGCCACCAACACCAGAGCGCGGCTGCGCCGGTGGCGACACAACCTGCCGCGGTCAGCGCCCGAGCGATTCGCGAGCAACGCCTCAAGGCCGTGGACCTCGGCTTTCCCAGGAGTGCGAGAACCGTCCTTTGGCCCCTTCGTGTCGAGGATCGAGCTGAAGCGTCGCGCGGTACCAGGCGGCCGCGGCTTCGGACCAGCCAAGACGTTCCGCGATCAGACCCAATTGGTAGCAAAGCTGGGGTTGCCGGGGTTCGCGCATAGTGCGACGACTCAATTCGTGGTACTCTTGCGCCAGCGAACGGATACGGTCGAATTCGTCGTAGCACTTTTTCGCCGCCTCGTCTTCGCCCGACCGGTGGTACGCCTGCGACAACAAGTAATTCACGTTCTGGTCATGTGGGTGCTGCTCCACGGCGACGTGCAAGGCCCGCAGGGCCGCCGCTGGATCATTGGACTCCAACGCCGCTCGGGCCTTTCCCAAAAGCGAAGGAAAATGGTCCGGTTCAAGCCGCAACGCCTGTTCGATGCAATTCTGAAACTCCGCGACATCCCCCATGGCTTCGAAGCACTCGGCGCGCAGGGCCAGCGTTTCGGCGATCTCGGGAGCGTCCCGCAGGGTCGCCAATGCGTCCGCGTGACGCTGCAAGGAAACCTGACATTGGGCCAGTTCCACCAACATCCGCTTTCGGTCGTCCGGTTTCGAACGGCCGCTCGCCCTAGCCGTCGGCGGGAGGTTTTCGTCCCGGCGGATCGCCTCGATGTAATGAACCGCCGCCTCGTTGGGATGGCCTGACAGCCTCAGTACCCGTGCGATGGCGCGGTTCGGTTCAGGGTCCCACGGCGCCAATTCGGCGGCTTTGCGCAGGTGCAGGGTACCTTCGCGAACGGCACCCACCTCGAGATAGGCGTTGCCCAGCCAGCGATGGGCCTCGACACACTCCGGGTCGAACCTCAGTGCCGTTTTCAAGGCGCGCTCGGCAGGTTGAAACCGGTGCTGCTGGTGCATCGTTCGCCCGATCAGAGTCCAGGCGATCACGCGCGTGTCGGGGTGGTCGCGCGCGATGTGAAGCTCCTTGATGGCCTCCATAGGCCGTTGTTCGCGCAACAACAATTCGGCGGTGATCAGGCTGGCGTGGGGCTTGTAACCGGAATACGCCCCGAGCCGCAGTAATTCCAACCGGGCCTGGTGCAAGTCGCCTTGGTCCAGAGCAAGCAAGGCACGGCGATAACATGCTCTCGCGCCATTGCCAAGGGCCAATCCCAAGGCCGCGGCCGCGGCGACGCACGTCACCAAAGCCAGTGGCACGAGGCGCCGGACCCGCTTGAAGCGTGGGGGACGCATAGGTCACCTCGGTCGAAACGAACCGATCAAGCGGTCGGCTTTCATGGAAAATCAGTGTTTGTCCGGTGTGTCGGCCCCGTCAGGAGCGTCGGGCTCCGCCGACGCGGTCCCGGTCTTCGCCGCGTCGCGGTGACGTTGGGCCTGTTCGTGCTCTCCATTTTCTTCGAAGAACTCGGCGAGCATCTCGTGGGCGATCTTCAGCTTGGGTT
>DATLQY010000386.1:0-9267 GCA_035534975.1 Pirellulales bacterium | reverse complement strand
GTTCGATTCGCAAACAGGACGTTGTTGAGTTCGGTGGGGTGTTGCCAGCTAAGCTGATGGTCGAAATCGCAAAGCGCAGTGAAACCACGGAGGCGCCCTAGTCGACACCGGCCAGTATCCTTTAACCCCCAACGCGCGGTCACTATCAATGAACCAACCTGAACAACCAAAACTCGGATGGGGGCCCAGGGCGGTCGTCGCGGCGCTCGCCCTGGCCACGGTCGCTTATTTGAAGTGGTGGCCCACCGCGCCGCGGCCGGAGCCGCCGACGCTTGACGCCGACGCTTCGGCGCAACTCGATGGACTGCGCGACAAGGCCAGCCGGCTACAAGCCGAAGGGAAGTGGAAAGAGGCCCAGGATGCCTGGGACAAGCTCTTGGAAGAGTCGCCCGCCGACGCCGACGACACCAATGACGCTTTGCGAGACGAAGCGCGACGCAATCTGCGGATTGCCGAACGGAACGCCCATCCGGAGACCCCGCCCGTTGCCGAATTGAAACTCCCCGAACCGCCGGCGGCAAAGCGCCCGACGAAGGTGTCCAAGGGCGACGTCGCCGAGTTCTATCCCGTCGGACGCACGGTGAGGAGCATCGCCTACTTTCACGCCAACGGCAAAGGGTCGAACACCGCTTGGGTGTTCAAGTCCGATGCCAGCTTCGATTACGAGTACCGTGTGGTCGTCGAGACCAAGGTCAAGGAGAACCGCGGTACGGCGGTCGTCTTCGAGCAGCACTTCAAGACCGTCGACGAGCTTCGCGCCGTCTCCGATCGGGAACTGGAATTCCATTTTCCCGACTCGCCGATCCTCAAGGTCGTGTGGGAGCAACTCGATGAAACGTTGTTGCCGTTGCACGCGGCCTACCGCGTGCTGAAGAAGGTCAAGCAACTCGCCGGCGCCGTCGACCCGCGCGGCCGGCGCGCATTGACCCGCTTCAACCGTTTTCTTAGCGAACGCGGCCAGGGCATCGGCGACGACCACTTGGAATTGGTCGAGCGCATCCGCGACCTGTCGGGTCAACGGCTGGAGATCGAATATGTTTCGGGACTCGGCGTGACCTACATCAAAGTGCTCGACGGCCGCCGGCTCGATCCCGATCTGCTGGACCGCGTCGCCCACGGGAGCAGCGCTTTCATGGACTACTTCATCGCCGAGGGCGCCAAGCGCGGCGCCGGCGAGGTGTTCACACTCAGCAGTCAGGACGTCGGGGGCCTGTTCAACTTCGGCGACGAGATCCGCGCGATTGGGACGATCGACCTGAAACAATCGTCCACGGGCGAACGAGCGGGCGGACAACCGACCGTACTTGAAATCATCGGCGGCGACATCGAGATCGAAGCGCCGGAAGAAGGCGCCGAGCAGCGATTGAAAATCGAGCCGATCAAGGGGACCGTCGACTTTTCAGAAGAGGCGAGGCTGGTGACACGGGCTCGCGCGTCGTGGCGTGCCGAATCGTTGTGGGCCACGACCGACCATCTCTTGTTCGGAACGACCAGCATTCACGACCTCTCGATCGAGACCTATTATGAGGCCGAGCTGGCGCCAATCGCCGACGGAGATGGGGCGAAGTGAGTGCTCCGAGCGATTCGCCGGCCATGTGGTTCGCCTGCCCGTCGTGCCACACGCTCTGCCACGATCGGCAATTAGCTGAATCCGCAAGAATTCAGGTGCCACCCGTAGCGGAATTCGTGAGCATTCCGGGGCACGTAGCTGAATCCGCTGGAATTCAGGGGACTTGCCCGCACTGCGGGCTGCCGCTCGGGTGGGTGGAGGAGACGCTTGAATTTCGTTCCGCGCTGGCGGTGGGCAACCGCGCATGGAGGCCTCGCCTGTGCCTGGTGGTCGAATGGCCCGGCGGCAAGACCGAAGTCCGGGCCAACGGCGACGGGCCGCTCGATTTGACGGTCGATGGCAAGGATCCGCTGCGCGTGAAGTTGGAGGCGGCTTGCGGTCCGCTGGCGATCGAAAACGCGGGCATTTCGCTCGAATTGCCGGGCGAGGTCCGCTTTTGCGAGCGGCGGCTCGTGGCATGGTTGGAGGCGGAGTTGACGTCCGCCCCCGCGCCGCGCCCGATCGGCCGGCTGGGTCAATTCAAGACGTTGAAGGAAGCCCGTGCGGCGGTGCGGTTCGGTCGCGACGCGGCCGATCCACGGCAAGACATGGTGCTGGCCGACGAGGGCGTATCGTTCCACCACGCCGTCGCCGTTTGTGCCGCCGCTCACGGTTCGTATTGGATCGCCGATGCCGGCTCGTCCGAAGGGACGTTCGTCCACGGCGAACCGATCGTGGCCTGCCGGCTGGCGGCCGGCGATCTGGTTCAAATCGGGCCCTTCGCCTGGATCTTCAGCGAGGCCGATGGGCGGTTCGAGCCGGTGCGCGGGATCGAAGGAATGCGTCTCGATTTCGTCGAAGCCGGAGTGGCTGGGCGGCTCGGACCGCTTGACTTGAGCATCGCTCCGGGGCAGTTCATCGGTGTCGCCGGGCCCAGCGGCGCGGGCAAGTCGACTTTGCTCAAGGCGCTGATCGGAGTGCCGGGCCATCTTGAGCAGGGTCGCATTCTGGCCGACGGCCGTAATCCCGCCGACGATCCCGATGGGTTTCGCGGCAGGCTGGGCTACGTCTCGCAGGACAAGGCGATCCACGAGGATCTGACGCCTTTGCAAGTGGTCTCGTTCAGCGCGGCGTTCCGCGGCCGGCCCGGCCTCGATGCCTCGTCGCTCTTGCGGCAGGTCGGCCTGGAACGGACGCGCTGGAACGCCCGCGTGGGCGAGCTCAGCGGCGGCCAGGAAAAGCGCGTGCGGATCGCGGCCGAGCTGGTGAACACGCCCGGCTTGCTGGTGCTCGACGAACCCGGCAGCGGACTCGACTGGGCGCGCGAGGAAAGCCTCGCCCGGCTGCTCAAGACGCTCAGCCATCGTGGCTGCACCGTGATCGTCGTGACCCACAACCTGAACCGCCTGGCCGACTTCGGCCGGGTATTGATTCTGCGCGGAGGGCAAACCGTTTTCGACGGTCCCCCGGAAACTTTGCGCGAACAAACCCCGTCGGGCA
This sequence comes from Pirellulales bacterium, assembly GCA_035534975.1. Lineage (GTDB taxonomy): Bacteria > Planctomycetota > Planctomycetia > Pirellulales > JAICIG01 > DATKSN01. Next base: position 6,218 of record DATLQY010000386.1, on the reverse strand, counting down.
ATCTGGCGGAGATTGATTTCGACAGATTGGGCACAGCGTCAAAGCAGCAGGTTCAGGAGCCAGGAGTCAGGAGCCAGGAGGAAAGGAGGGATGGGAAACGAGGCCAGGCGAAGCGGCCTCGTGCCTTGTCCATTAACGGCTGGCTCGCACAAGCGGTTCTGCTCGTCCGTCGCGAAATGGCCCTGATCCGCAACCGGCGTACGGAGTGGGACCTGCCACACGTGCTCGTGCCGTCTTTCGCCGTGCCGCTTTGCTTCGCCACGGCTTTGCACATGGCGATCAAGCCGGACGACAAGACGATGCTCGGCTTCTTGAGCGTGCTTTCGTGCGTTTGGATGGGGGCCAGCCTGGGCCTGATGTCGATCGTCAGCGAACGCGAAGTATTCGATCATGAACGGCTCCTTTTTCTTCGCGTGGGACCGTACGTGACCGCCAAAATGATCGTGCTGGGCACCCTGTCGGTCGTGCAAACGCTGGTCTTCTTCACCGCGCTCGTCGCACTGCGCCGCACGCCGTTGTCAGATGGAATGCTCTTGGGTGGTTTCCGGCCAGCCCTGGTCCTGCTGCTCGTTGGACTGGCTGCCCTGGGCCTGGGGCTTGTGATTTCGGCGGCCGCGAAGCGCAACAAGCCGCTCCCGAATTTCATTCTGCCTCTGGTGATGATCGCGCAGATGCTCTTCAGCGTCCAAGTGGCCGGCAATGGCAAAGAGGAGTTTTTCCTCGCCTACGGAGAGTTTCACGCCCACCAATGCCGCGACCGCGCGGCCCACGCCAGCCGACGGCGGGCCGAACGCTGGTTAGCCGTGGCCGACGAAACCGCCGGGCTGGAGCCAGGCTGGTATTGCAGCGATTGCCCTCCGAAGAAACCCTCGAAGAAGCCATTATCGCCCGACACCGACGCGAACCAGGATCGTTTTCGCCCCAAGCTGGCGGCGGCGCTGGGTTCGTACCTGACCATTTCACGTTACGGTGACATCGCCCTGCGAAGCTTCGCTTACTTCGACGACGACGAACGAGTGTTCCTTGGCGAATCGGACCCGAATCCGACCGGCCGATTGCCGAGGCAGGTACGGTTCGGCTATCGTCGTTGGCGCGTCGAGGCCCTCGGCATACTGGCAGCCTTGATCGTCGGCTTTCCCGCGGCGGCTGCGGCCGTGCTTTGGTGCCAGACCGCACCGCGTCAAGGCCGAAATCGAATAAGTGCCTATCAGAAAACTCGCGCATGATGGGTCGTCTTTCGCTCCGCGAAAGGGCGTACTTTCGCGGAGCGAAAGACGACACGCCGGCCGCCGGTGGGGCTTGAAGGCCAACGGCACACCCACCGGACGGCCGACGAAGGCGTTGTATCGCCGGGAATCCGCGTAATCTCGGTCACGGTCGCAGCCCCTACATCCCTAAAATAACGTAATTGGGGGGCCGAAGCGCGCGCGTATTATCAACAAAAAACGACCAACCGCCTAAAGAACGTAGAATTCAAAGGTGGCGGTCGGGTCGTGGGGCGGGTTTTCAAGGGTGCCATTCCGACTTCTAATGGCACCATTGGAAACCCACCGAGCAACGAATTCATTTGCCACCCACACGAATCGCCATTAGAATGGCAACGGTTCGGATCCACACGGCGCTGTCTTCGCGCGCGTTTTCGGGGCCACGGTTTGCAAGGAGTGCATTGTCGTCCGGCAGCCTCGAAGTCCGGCAGCCTCGACGCGGAATGGAACAGGTATCTAAAAGTGTTTCGTAGGTCAGCGGCTTACTTGACGGGTCGTCCGCGACGCTCCAGGATCTTGGAGTCGCTGGAGCACCGTTATTTTTTGGCCGTCGCATTGGGCCACGAGATGCCGATTCAGCCGCCGGCGGCCCCTTTCGCGTTGTGGGCCGAAGCGGCGCCCGTTGGGCGTCCATCCACTGACGGAACCATTGGGCAACGGGCTGAAGTTGTTCCCATTGAGCATCCAGACAATCCAGGGTCCGCGGGTGAGCGCGCTGACGATGCGACCATCGCACTGAGGGCTGACGTGGGGCCGGGCAATTCATTCTTCAATGCTCGACCGAATCTCGCGATCCAGCACGACCTGCTAATCGGCGACATGTCGCGTGGCACCGTGTACGAGGTCGGGGCGCTTACGGAGATTCCTGCGTTTGCTCCAGGTTTTTCGTCATCGCCGGACCTTCGGTCGCCTTCTGGATTGTCCCCGACCCGCTTGGCGGAAATCTTGGACGAAAACGCGCCGAATTCGAACGGCGCCGACGTTCAAAGCGAGCTCGGCGGGGATGCGGAAACCTCGTTCGTTGTGCAAATCGCGGCGCGCGATGGAGTGTTTGCGCGGTTCGGCGCCGACGGTGGGCTCCATTCCGACTTTGCCGGCATGGCGCCTCGACAGGATCTGGTTCTGGAATTCGAGTCGAGGATCCAGCCACCCTCGGTACAGGCCACCGGCGCCATTCAGCGCGCGAATCAAGACGGAAACCCACATGACCCCGATGCGCATTACGGGGGAGGGGCATTCGCAACTTCCAGCGCGGCGTCGTCGTCCTCTATGACGAAGACCGGTTTAGCGGGTATCGCCGGCGAAATCCTCCGATCATCGCCTGTGAGCACGCCCCTTGACGCCTCGGACCCCGCCGGCAACCGCAATGGCCCCACCCTGGACCGTGCATTTTTCGCCGCGGCGACAGATTATCTCCTGGCGCCGCCCATCGTTGCGCGGGGCGCACTGCTTCTCGCGGACGCGTTACCGGACATCGACGCGGCCTGGCAGTGGTCGTCGGCGCTTCCGCTGGCGCCGCGATTGTCGATCGACGCCGAGAAACTGGGTCAGGCCCTGGAGGCCGTGCTGGCCGACATCGACGAAATGAGCGAATCGATCACAGGCTCGCTGACCGACGGCAATCGCGTCTATTGGAGTCTCGCGGCGGGCGGCGTCGCCTGTTACGTCGTCGGACGTCGTTTCCAATCGGACGCGGCCGCCTCTTTACGGGCGGCGTCTTCGCGGGCGCAACGGGGCGAGCGCCTGCCGGCGCGCCGCCTGTTCCACGGCTGGCTTCCCAATCGCTACCCGAACGTACGATGAGCACGACCTCGCTGGACGATCTGTTGCAATCGCTTTCTGGGCGTGACCCGGAGGCGGTCGAGAAGGTGTTTCTCAACGTCGCGCCGGGGCTGCGGGCACTGGTACGCCGCAGGATCTCCGGGGCGCTGCGCAGCAAGTTCGATTCCGAAGACGTCGTGTTGTCGGTTTGGACCGACTTGCTCGATGGCTTCCGCGAGGGACGATGGACCTTCGAAAGCGCCGCGCAACTACGGGCATTCCTCGTCACGGCGACCCGACGCCGGCTCATCGACCGGGTGCGGCAGCACCGCGTGGAAATCGAACACCAGCGCGCCGAGCACGATCCGTCGCACGTGGCCAGCAGCGCGGCCGGGCCGAGCGCCATGGCGCGGGGAAGCGAGCTCTGGGAACAACTGCTTTCGCTTTGTCCGCCGGCGCACCACGAACTTTTGAACCTGAAACGGCAAGGACTACCCCTGGCCGAAATCGCCGCCCGGACCGGTCTGCACCCAAGCAGCGTCCGCCGTATCCTCTACGACCTGGCCAAGAGGCTGGCGGTCGCCCAGCGGACGCCGCCCGTGTCGGTGACTGCCACAGTTGGGGAGACGGGGCCGGCAGCGCATACGCCGTCTGGACCAAGAGGGATTGCGTGAGTCGCCAGGTGCGTCTTACCCCGCGCTTCGCGGGCCTGACCCCCGCCGGCCCGCAACCACGAAACCATGTGGTCGCCGACGCCGGCTCGCTCTTGGCGAGCGAGTTTCACCTTGCCTGGCGCCGCGGTGAACGACCCACGGTCGAGCAGTTTCTCGCTCGTAGCTCCGCGACCGGCGGCGACGCCGAACTGGCGATCCAGCTTATCTGCGAGGAAATCTGCCTTCGGCAAGAGTCGGGTGAGCCGGTCGACGCCGGCGAGCTGCTCACACGCTTTCCCCAATGGCGCGCGGAATTGGAACTGCTGCTTGCATGCGACCAGGTATTCCAGGACGAGGCGCCGCCTGCCTTCCCCGATGCCGGCGACGAACTGGGCGATTTCCGCCTGGTAACCGAAGTGGGGAGGGGGGCGACGAGCCGCGTCTTTCTGGCCAGGCAAACGGTGCTTTCCGACCGGCCCATGGTCCTCAAATTCACTTCGTTTGCCACCGCGGAGCACCTCTCGCTGGCGCGCTTGCAGCACACCGGCATCGTGCCGCTTTACCTGGTGCAAGATTTTCCAGCTCGTGGCTTGCGCGCCTTGTGCATGCCGTACCTGGGCGGGGCCAGCCTCGACGCTCTGCTGGCTGAACTCAAGGACCAGCCGCCCGAGGAGCGCAGCGGGCGATCATTGGTCGCGGCGCTCGATGGGCTACAAGTGGATCTGCCCGTCGCGCTCCCCACTCCAGCCGCGGACGAACAGTTCCTGGCCGACTGTACCTACGTCGAGGCCGTTTGTTGGATCGGCGCCAGCCTCGCCGATGCGCTGCACTACGCTCATCAACGGGGCCTGGTCCATCTCGACTTGAAGCCCTCGAACGTCTTGTTGGCCTCCGACCGGCAGCCGATGCTCTTGGACTTCCACCTGGCTCGGTCCCCGCTCCCGGCCGGCGCGCCGGCCCACGAATGGCTCGGTGGCACGCCGGGCTTCATGTCGCCCGAGCAAGCGGCCGCCCTGGCCGCGATCCGCGAGGGGCGCCAAATCGACGCGGCGGTCGACGCGCGATCCGACATCTATTCGCTGGGCGTATTGCTTTACGAACTGCTCGGCGGGCGAGTAACGGCCGACGATGTCGCCGGGCCGCGGCCGCCACTTGGCAAATGCAACAGACACGTCTCCCGCGGCCTCGAAGACGTGCTGGGCAAGTGCCTGCAGTCCGAGCCTGGCAACCGCTATGCCGACGCCGCCGGGGTGGCCGACGATTTACGTCGCCACCTGGCCAACCTGCCGCTGCGTGGCGTTGCCAACCGGAGCCTGACCGAACGCTGGCGGAAATGGCGCCGCCGCAAGCCGCGGGCGCTGGCCAGACTGGCGACGGGTGCCGTGCTCGCCGTGGCATTGGTCGGTGGGGGCCTGTCGTTTGTCGGCAGGCAGGTTCACGACGCCGAGCGCGCCCTACTTGAGGGCGACGACCTGCTCGATTATCGTGTCTTTCCCGCCGCCATCGATCGCCTGCAAAGCGGGCTCGATCGTCTGGTCAACGTGCCCGGCCAAGCCGAACTGAACCGAAGCTTGACCAATCGTCTCGCCTCCGCCAGGCGACGCCGGCTCGCCGCAGACCTGCACCAACTGGTCGAGCGAATGCGGTTCCTGGATGGCGCCGATTGGCTGCCGGTGAACACGAATGAGAAGTTCGACGACGGCTGCCGGACGATCTGGGCCGCTCGCGAATGGCTACTCGGGCAATTTGCCGCACCGACGCCCGACGGCACGGCGGACGCTCATTCGACCGACGCTATTTCGATTTCGACGGAGAGTGCCTCAGCAGTTGAGGTGCGCACTGATTTGTTGGACTTGGCCATTTTGTGGTCGGGCTTGAGGGTGCGGCTGGCCTCGGGGGCGGATGTCGCCGCTCGCCGCCACCAGGCCCTGCAACGGTTGGCGGAGGCCGAGAGTGCGCTTGGTTCCAACCCGGTGCTCGACCATGAGCGTCATACGCACCTGCGCGCATTGTCAGGCAGCGGCTCACCGCCGACGCTACCATCAAGGGCGCGCGAGACGGCGCCTCTTTCCGTCTGGGAGCACGGTTCCCTGGGTCGGCGCTTGTTGCACGACGGTGAGCTGGACGCGGCCGCCGACGAACTGCAACTGGCGTTGGACGAGGCACCGCAGTCCTTCTGGCCGAACTATCACCAGGGCGTTTGCCGCTACCGTCAAGGGCGCTACGACGACGCGCTGAAAAGCTTCTACGTTTGCGTCGCCTTGGCGCCAACGAGCGCGGAGTGTTTCTACAATCGTGGGTTGGCTCACACGGCGTTGCGTCACGAAAACGAGGCCCTGAACGACTTTAGCCGGGCATTGCGACTTGAACCTCATTTCGCGGCGGCCGCGCTACACCGTGCGGTGTTGTACGGGCAGGACAAGCAGTTCGAATCGGCCGCCGCCGACTTGAAGCGCGCCGCGGCTGACGGAGCGGACCTGGGTGAGGTCCATTATCAATGGGCCCTCTTGCACCTTGCCCGCCACGAACGGGAAGCGGC
>DATLQY010000385.1:0-7343 GCA_035534975.1 Pirellulales bacterium | reverse complement strand
GAAAGGGGCGGGGTTCTAGAATTATGCGCGCGGGCGGGGTCGAGGCGGGCTCCGGGCGGGGTCTGGGCGGGCAAATAAACTGGGACTCCTACCGCCTCTTCCGGTCAGCTAAAATGAGACGTAGCAGTCAGTTCAGACTTTTGTTCGTCTGTGAGCTTCAACTCGTCGCGCACCGCGTCGATGCCCAAAAGCAGAATACGCGACCCCTCCACCGCCCCAATTTCAGAGCTCCGCCCCTGGTCAGGGCGCCCGAAGGCCGTGACGACCGAGTGGCAGGAGTCGCGCTAGTTCCAGCGCAAGAAGAGGTCGTGTATGATCGTTGCATGAAAGCCTTTTTCGTCTGGTCGCTCGCACTGATGGCGTTTGGTCGCTCGTCGATTTTGGCGGCGGCCGAGCCGCTCACGCTTGAGACGGTCGAGCCGCCACCGGAAATCAGCCCTGACGAACCGCTAGCCAGAGAGTTCTCACTTGAGCGAGCGGCGTGGGCCCTCGATTCGGCGGCCTTGAGTTGGCAGAAGGCGCATGCCTGCACCGCGTGCCACACGATGCTACCGTACCTCATGGCGCGGCCGGCGCTAGAGGCGGTGTCGCCGTCGTCGGGCGAAGTCCGCCGGTTCTTCGAGGAGGTCGTAGCCGGAAATCGCGAGGCGATGCCGGACTACGCGTGTCACGATGTCGAGGGAGCAGTCGCGATTGGTGTCGCGGCGGCCCTTGCCCTTAACGATCGGGCGACGACCGGCAAACTTCATCCACTGACCCAGCAAGCGCTCGATCGCATGTGGACATTGCAACGGACCGATGGGAGCTGGGAGTCGCCGTTCCGCGATTCGCCACCGCTGAAGTTGACGGAACAATACGGAGCCACGCTAGCCGCCGTTGCAGCAGGCATGGCGCCCGACGACTACGCCAAGACAACGGCGGCCAAGGTGGGTCTCGACAAAATTCGCCGGTTCCTCAATTCAACGCCGCAGGTCACGCTGCATGAGCGGACCATGACGCTCTGGGCGTCCGTCTACTTAGAGGGCCTGCTCCCCATAGACGCGCGCGACGAAACCCTGTCGCTGTTGATGACCGCTCAACGGCCTGACGGCGGCTGGTCGATGGCGACTCTCGTGGACAACACGGCCGATCCCGCACTGAAAGACCGGGACCTTGCTGCGCGGGTCAAGGCCGAGCCCGGTTACGGGACTGAGTTCCTTGCCTATATTGGCCGTAATGGCGTCTACAGGAGTTCACTCGCGAGCGATGGCTACGCCACTGGGCTCGTCCTCTACGTGCTACGCCAAGCGGGCGTGCCTGCGACCGACGCCCGAATGCAAAACGGCGTGAAGTGGTTAAAGGGCCACCAACGGGAGAGTGGCCGCTGGTTCACTCCGTCGCAAGCGTGGCACAAGCAGCACCTCATTGCGAACGCCGGAACTGCCTACGCCGTCCTAGCCCTGCAAGCGTGCGGAGAGGTTCCCCTTTCCAGGCCGGCTCGACGGCCGTAACCGTAATCGTCGTGGCTAGCCGGCCAAGGAGCAGCAAGATCGGGAGCCGCTCCGCGGCGTGCGCGACAACCTGGCGAAGTGGGCAGGCCGTTTCCCCTTAATTCTCCACAACTTCAGCCGGGCCTCGGCGGTAGAGGTTACACGCGCCCATACAGCCCATCGAGCGAGACGATTTTGATTTTCGTGACGCTTCCATCGGCTAATGCGCCAGACCCGCCGAAGCCGTAGTCGTAAGCGATCGTTACCTCGTCTGGACCGAAGGCCACGGTAGGGTAACAGATTCGCAGGCAGCCGGGGGCGTGCGGGTAGCGATCGCGATCGGTCGGTTGGCGGTAGGCGTAATCTTTCATGCGGTAGACACGCGGCGCGGCTGACGGTGGCTCGATCTCCGTGCGGTCGTCGAGTGACTCTAGGTTGAGGAAATGCTCCCACGTTGCCCCGTCGTCGCGCGAGACGGCGGTCGATAGTCGATGCCGGTGCAGGCCCGAGAGGATTTCATCGATCGAGACCTGATTCCAGACCAGCAGTAGGTCGCCGGTTTGTGGTATGCGGATCAACGTCGTCGGCGTGTAGCCGCATGCCAGCTCGACCGGCTCGGGCGACGACCACGATACGCCGAGGTCGGCTGAAACGCTACGGTACGGCCGGCCAAACTCGGTGCGCCCGTATAGCAGCAGGCTGCCGTCGCGGCGCTCTTCGACCATCGATTCTTCGAACGAGTAGCCGCCCCCGCGCCCCATGTCGAAACTCACGAACAGCTCGCTGTGGCTGCGCCGCCAAGTTTGGCCTTCATCATCGGAGTAGTAGATCCAGGTATAGACCAAGCTGTTGTTCTCACTTTCCGAATCGCCCCCCGCATACGAACTAAGCCAGGCCATGACCGGCGCCACGATGCGACCCGTGGAGAGGACACGGGCGCCCTGAGTGCGGCAGATGGCGAACAGAGGATCGACCACGACGGGCGCGGACCAAGTCTGGCCGCCATCGGCGGACGAGCGGAACTCAACCGTACCGTCGCGGCCCGGCCGCGCCACTGGGCCACCGTACACAATGCCCAGCAGTCCGGACTTGAGTCGCAACAGGCTCAAGTGGGCTGTGTCGCGGGCCAGCCGGATTCCGCTGCCGTCGGCCGTGCTTAGCGATTTGGGTTCGCTCCAGGTGCGGCCGCGGTCGTGCGACTCTTTGACGACCAGGCGATTTTGCTCGCCGAACAGGAGCCAGTAGCGGGCGTCGTCGGGCTGGGCGAGCGTGGCTTCCTGCACGCCCCGCCGCGCCTCGACGGCAAAGCCTTCGAACAGGATTCCCTTGGTCGTCTTGCCGGGCGACTCGGCGCCGCTGACGGCGACGCCGGCCAGACCGGTGACAGCGGCACAGCCGAGCGAACGCTTGAGGAATTCCCTGCGATCAAAGTCGTGCTCGTTCATAATTGCGGTCTCAGTATGCGGACGGTTACTCATGTTAACGGCGGGGCAATGGCGCTTATGTTCGGTCGCCACGTCGCTGGGGCGAGTCTACCACACCGCACCGCTGGAACAAGCAACACAATGGGCCCCGACTTGATGCTCGTCGTGCGCACCGGCCACGCCCTGTTCGCCTTGCTCTTCGGATTCCTCGGCGGCGTGACGGCCAAGTGGTCCTACCTGACGCGATCGCCGCGGGAAGATGAGGGCCGCCAGGGATACCGTGCCGGGCCATGGCACTCGGACGTGGGCATTTACAGCAACAATTTGGGGGCGGCCGCACACACGAGGCTGCTTTCCCCGAGGCGTCGGCGACAAGTTGCCTGAATCAGAACCTCGTTCCCTACTTCCAGCCGATCGGTAATTTCATAGTCGTATTCCGGCAATTGGTCGGCAACCAGTTCGATCAGGTAGTGTCGGCCGCTATGCTCTTGCCGAATGACGTGCGGGAAATGGAAATCATCCCGCCGGAAGTTTGGCACGCAGCAGCGGAATCTCTCGCCAACAGCTCCGCCGTTCGTCGCGCGGTATATTTCCGAAACCATAAGCCGTTCAAAATCTTCTGTGTCGAGCGACAACTCTTCTTCCGCGGACCGCGATTCGCCAATCCAGGTTGCTCCGTCCAAGGGACCATTGAGGAAGTCGAATATGATGGATTCATGGTCGGGATTGTATAACCAACCGTTTCGATCGTCAAAGCGCCGGCCATTGACCCGCCACCGATGCAGGCCACTGACACGTGTCGTCGAGTTGTTTGCTCTGGCCCGCGATGCGCCACGGCGTATTGGGCCGGCAATCGTGTCGTTCCCCTGCGGCTGCACGCATTCGACGGCCACTGGCTGGTGGATCTGGCATGCCGGGTATGGGTGGACCGGGAGGCATGGCATGGGAGGCGGGATGATGGGCAGCGGCGGCATGGGGATGCCCGGCGGCGGACGTTTTCGCCATGACGACATGTCGGGTTTCGTCTTGGGTGGCAGTTGGGGGGAAGGGATTGGCCAATGTTAGGGCGCAACCCCTGCGTAGAGTCGCCGACCAGCCCCCGATTTTGCGTCGCAGGGGTCAAGCCGACTCCTGGGAACCCTGTTCCGGCAACGCATTCGTTTTGAGGCCGTTCACGAACGCCACGTGGAAGCCGATTTCGTTGGCGAGGGGAGCAATGCCGATGAGGATTTCCGCCTTCGCTTCCTGCCGGTTGACTCGCGATCGGCTGTGGATCGCCCCGGCCCGACGCCGGCGGGAAGCGCCGATCATAAGCTATTCTTTGAAAAACGCTGTAACGATCTGCCGGCAATCGCCATTAACCTTACCGGCACATGCCGCCTTGACGTGCCAACGCCCTGCCATCCGCCCGCCGCGAACTGCCCTCCCCACCCAAACTACCCGCCGACGCCAAACGAGGTCCACTGTATGCGAACTAAGTCAATCAGCCGGGTGGTTTCCGAGGCGATCTTGCCGCTTTGCAACACCCACGCATTCGATCCAGTTTTGCCCACTGAGACCCAGGGGTGTTGGTCGGCCCGCGTTGACCTGGACGACCATGCAGGTTTGCCAGGAGCCGTCTGTCTGACGGTCTCGCCGTGTGCCGATGAGGTCGTTATAAGCGTGCTATTTTTTCCCTCCAAGGTGTCGCTGCCTGGAGAGGTGCCTGCGCAGTCGCCGGCCGCAGAAACAATCGGGATGGAGCAGTTCAAGCGAGCCGGTCAAGCCGCCCACATCAGCCGATGGCTAGACGCCAAGCTCGAAGTGTGTCGGCAAAGAATGCTCGCGCAAGCATCTTGACTCGGCACTAATGGCGTCAATCGGCAATCGTGTACGCCCGGTGTGCTCGTTCGGGGCAGGCGAAGATGGCCATGGGCAACTCGGACACGATGTCCGCCGGCCCCATCAACGGCGATTGCAAGGAATCGCGACACGCCTGTCGCGAGCGACCTGGTTCGGGACCGCGGCGCGGGCGGGCCAGCCCAATGGTCATGCCGCCGGCTGGCACCGGCACAGAAGTTGCGACAAAATACAAGGTTTACACCGCATCCCGCAAGGATCGAAAAGGCCGTGGATTTCAGCGCGCACGACAGGGCTGCCTCGAACAACCAATCCGAGCCGATGCTCCCTGGTGATCCGCCTCTAGCACAGCCCGTGCAGGGGATTCGCCCGCTGGCGCCGTCAGGCCGCCGGATAATCGTTCCGTTGCTGCTCTACGCGACGACAGCGGTCAGCGTCTACCGGTCGGGCGATTTCCTCTTTCACAACGTCCGGGGCGCTTTGATTTACGCGGTGGCGGTGATGTTCATCCTGACCACGCACGAACTCGGCCACTTCCTTCAGGCCCTCCGGTATGGCGTACCGGCAAGCTTGCCCTATTTCATCCCCATGCCGTTCAATCTGGTCGGCACCATGGGCGCCGTCATTGGCATGCGGGCTCACGTCGGGCACCGGAGGGCCCTATTCGACATCGGCATCACGGGACCACTGGCCGGTCTGGTGCCCGCACTCGGTTGCTGCGTCATCGTGGCCGACACCCACCGGCCATGGTCTGGCGCATAAGCACCTTATTGATTAAAATGCCGGTACACCGCGCGGGCCATCTCGGCGCAAAGCCTGTCACCGGCATTATCGGCGGACCAATCGTGGTCTTCGTTCTCGGCCGTGAGCACGACCAGCGCAAGGGGACCACCAGGCGTATACAAAATGCCGGCCGCGGTCCGAATGTCGCTGAGGCTTCCCGTCTTGAATGCGACAACCGTCCCTTCTGGCAAGAAGCGTGGGAACTTTTGCTTGTCCTCGCAGGCTTTCAGGTGCTCCAACATGGCCTCGCTCGCCGCCTCGCTGACCAATTCGGCTTTGTGCAGCGATTCAAATAGCCGCAGCATCTCGGCCGCCGTCGTGCTGCCCAGGCCGTACCGTTCACTGCGTTCTGGTGCGACCGAAGTGGTTTCACGCAGAAAAACCTTGTGATGAATCCGCGTGTTCTCGTAGCCAAGGCGTCGCATGGTTTCGTTCGTCGAACTGATGCCGATTCGGTCGAGCACGAGGTTCGTGGCCGTGTTGTCGGAGAAGGCGATCATCAGTCTCGCTACATCTCGAAGTGTGAAATTAGCTCCGGCGGTGAAATGTGGGGCCAGGATGCCCGATCCGGGCACCTTATCCTTCTCGCGAAGCATGACGCGAGTGGCGAGGTCAACCCGTCGTTCCTTGGCCTGCCGATAGAGTTCGATCAATACGGGGAACTTGATCAAGCTGGCGGTCGGGAAGATGTCATCGGCCTGATGAGCAAATGACTCGCCCGTTTCCAAGTGCTTCATCGCGACCGCCACGCGCCCCCGGTGGGCCTCGATCAACGGTCGCAGCCTGCCCTCCAACGGTGATTCATCCTTCGAGGACAAGATCGCGGCAGCGGCAATGGTACCGATCTTGCCTGCCAAGGGATTCACGTTCCCCTTGCCGTCGGGATGCAGGCGGTTACTGAGGAAGATTACGATCAACTCCAACTCGGGATCGACCCAGAGCGAGGTGCCCGTAAATCCGCCGTGTCCGAACGCCCCCTTAGAGAATCCCTTCCCGCGGTTCGACGAGTAGCCGGTTCGCACATCCCAGCCGAGCGCCCTCAGCCCGCCGCCAGGAACTTCCTCGGGCGAAATCATGGTGGCGACGGTCTCGGGCGACATCACGCGCGTGCCGGCGTATTCACCGCGGCCCAAGAGCATCTGAGCATAAACGGCCAGTTCTTCGGCTGTGGAAAATAATCCGGCGTGACCGGCCACGCCACCGAGGGCATGGCACCGCGGGTCGTGGACCTCGCCCTGCATCCAAACGCCGTCACGCCGTTCAGTCGGAGCGACCCGTCGGCGCAACTCATCGGATGGCAGAAAGCCCGTCTCGGCCAGTCCCAAGGGTTGGAAGAGGTTTTCGGCGGTGAACCCATTCAAGTCTTTCCCGGTGATCCGGCGGACCAATTCGCCAAGCGCGATGAACCCCACGTCGCTATAAATGAATCGAGTGCCCGGATCGACCTCGGGCGCGGCGGCGGCAATCCGTTCCAGGGCCTTCTCGGGCCCGTTAGCGTAGTCCTCGATGGCATTGTCAGCGATCAGTCCGCCCTGGTGCGTAAGGAGTTGGTGGACGTCAATCGGCGCTTTATTTTGCTGGCCAAATTCGGGCCAATGGTTCTCGATCAGGTCGTCGAGCGTAAGCCGGTGCTGTTCGACAAGGAGCATGATGCTCGTGGCCGTGGCGATCGGCTTTGTCAACGAGGCGAGGTCGAAAAGCGTGTCGGTTGTCATTTCGACAGCGTCGGGCTCAAGGCTCCGGTGACCATACGGCTTAAGGAACACGATTTTCCCTTCTCGCGCCACCAACACTACGCAGCCAGGCATCTGTCCCTCGGCGATTCCAG
>DATLQY010000384.1:0-2657 GCA_035534975.1 Pirellulales bacterium | reverse complement strand
CACGGCAAAGCGCTCCAGAACCGAGGGGTGCAGCGGAGCGTCATGGTCGATACCTCTGTGTTTTACATTCCACTTGAATCCGAGACGCTTCCAAACACCCGGAAAACCTTTGCGACATTCATCGTGTTGCGGTCCTGCTGCCGATGGATAGACGCGAAGGACCGCCTCGTCCACGAGGGCCGGATTGGGCAGTTCGTGAAGTTGGCTCAGCATCCATTGCAGTGCATTGTCTGACGAAAACGCCCGGCAGCACATTCATCGCCACCGTTGGCATATTCGAGATCGAGCCCGGTGGCTCAAACGTCGTACCCGGCCGCTGCCGCCTGATGGTCGACATCCGCTCGACCGATCCCGCCCTCATCGAACGCTTTACCCGAACACTGGACCAAGCCTCTGCCAGCGCCGCGGATGCCGCGCGGGTTTCGCGTGTGGCATTCCTCGAATTGTCCAACAGCGCGCCGGTACAATGCGATCCGACCTTGCGCGACGCGCTCCGTCACGGCGCCAACGAACTCGGCCTAACAACGGCCGATCTTGCCAGCGGTGCTGGGCACGATGCCGCATTCATGGCGCGCGTGTGCCGCTCCGCCATGGTCTTCGTCGCCTGCAAGGACGGCAAGAGCCACGCTCCCGAGGAATGGGCGGACCGCGACGCTATCGCCGGCGGCGGCGCAGCCATGCTGCAAGCGTTACGCCTGCTTGATCGAACTTTGGAACCTGAATCCGAGGAGGGGGCGTCCATCAAGCCGTGAGGCGAACATCGCCATCGCTTCCGACGGCACTCCGGGCCGCCAACGCCAGCAATCTCCTACCAGCGCATTCAGCATGCGGTCTTGGCCGCATCGACGCAGAAAACTCTGTCCGGGGTCGTCGGGCCGAATGGCAACACCCGTCGTGCCATCGTACCCGGCGGGCGCATCGCGCGCTCGATTGGTAATGCTAGGCTGCAACGGTCTTGAGGAAACCTTCAACCTCGGTCCGCAACTGGCCCGCCGCCTCCTCGACGGCCTGAGACGCACTGAGCACGGTCTGGGCCAGTGCCTGGCTCTAGCCGGTCGCATCCGCGACTTCGCCCAGAACCGCGACGATCTGTCCTGCGCCGGTCGCCGCGCCCGTCACGTTCCGCGAAATCTCGCCGGTCGCCGCGCCCTGCTGCTGGACGGAGGCGGCAACGGCGGACGCGTAGCTGTCGATCTCCTGCATTCGGCTCGTCATCTCGCCGATCGATTCGACGGCCTTGGCCATGGCGGCTTGCACTCCCAGCACCTGGCTCGAAATGTCCTCCGTGGCCTTCTCCGTCTGCGCCGCCAGCGACTTCACTTCCGACGCGACGACCGCGAAGCCGCGGCCAGCCTCGCCCGCACGCGCCGCCTCGATGGTGGCATTGAGCGCCAGCAGATTGGTCTGGCCGGCGACGTCCCGGATGAGGCTAACCACGTCTCTGATTTTCTTGGCCACGTGCGCCAGGGCGTCGATGTCCCGGCTCGTGATGCCACCCTGCTCCACTGCCAGACCCACCGCGACGGCCGTCTGATCGACCCGGCGGCTGATTTCGGAGACGGAACTCGACAGCTCGGTCGTCGCGGTTTCGGCATTCTCGATGTTGCACGACGCCTGGTTCGACGTCTGCACCGCGCTGTTGGCGCGCTCGGAGGTGCGGCCCGACACGTCGAACAGCCTGCTCGCGACCGCATGCATTTCCAGGGCCTTTTCGATGACGCCATTCAGCAGCGCCTCAACGCAGCTCCTGAAGCGCGAGATCGCCTCGTCGATGACGGCGCGACGCTCCTCCCGTTCCTGCATGGCGGCCTGCCGCTGTTCGGCTTCGCGGCGCTCGGTGATGTCTTCATGCGTGCCGATCCAGCCGCCGCGCGGCATCGGATAGTTCATCACCAGAAGAAGGCGGCCGCCACTCGACTTGACCTCATGCACGGTGGTACGGCCCTTCCTGACCTCGGCGACGAATTCCTTGCGATACTCATCGGGGTCGCGCGAGAAGGTCCCCTTTTCGACGCGCTTCGCCAGGACGCCCGCCAAGGTGGCGCCGGGCCGCACGTCGGCCGACGTGAGATTGTACATGTTGTAATATTGCGTGTTGCACACGACCAACCGCTCGTTCGCATCGAACATGCAAAGGCCCTGCGCCATGCTGTCGATGGCGGTCCGAAGCTGTCCGATTTCGTGGCTTTGGTGCCGGGTGATCAGGAACCCAGTGAGGCTGACAGCGGCTTGCGCGAGGACGAAGGCAGCGAGCGCGTCGAGCATCGGCCCCGAACCGGCGCGCGCGAGTGCTTCGACCCAGCCGTCGGCAAAAGCATAGAGCGAATAGAAGCTGACGATAAAGACGGTGAGCGCAACGAGCACAACGAGGCGCATGGCTCGCCCGAGGCTGAGCAAAAAGAACGCCCTGTACATGAAGTGTCCTCCGGACCCCGGACCCCGGACCCCGGGCCGAAAGATACGCATGGCGCGTTTTTGTGCAGTTAATTTTTGGTTTACAAATGGTTTACTGGCAGGCTCCTTTGTCCACGCACGGGTTGGTGTGAATGCTGATAGAGAATTGACCCCATCGGCTCGCCAACGCCCCTTCACAGAAGTCGAAGCCAAATGGTTCCTCCCCAAGCCATCCTTCGTGTTATGGCGGCTTTCATTCGCCG
>DATLQY010000383.1:0-4202 GCA_035534975.1 Pirellulales bacterium | reverse complement strand
TTGATGGCGTTTCGGATCAATCTGACGCGAAGCAGCCTCGAAGGAGTCTGATTGATGAAGAACATCCACCTTAATCCGGGTGGCGTGATTGGTGCGGTTTCTATTGGTGGCGGCCGTGATCTTTACCGTGGCGCTGACTTCAAGTGACGGCAACGTGGGTAGCCGTGTGGGAAGATTCGGCGTCGGCGCTGTGTTCCTCGGGGCGTTTGGCGGGAATTTCCTCTGGGATCGTCTGTTCCCGAAGAAATCGTCTGTTCCCGAAGAACAAGTAGCTCATCCCACCTACCGCGAGAGGTTGTGCGACGAGCGGCTACGGGCCGTCTGCGAACACGTCAGGGGGGACTCTCGCGTTGATCTCCCGGGATCGCTCCCAGGCTGTCGGCCCGGCCCAGCAGCCGAGGGCCACGATTGCCGTGAGAACCCGGTGCAGGCGGCCCGACGACAGAGGAATTGCGGATCGTGGCTAAACCCGGAGCTTCCCCAACTTGGAGTACGGCGCAAAATAACGGTTCCTTGCAGACGGAACCATTTCTCACAAAACCTTTGTCGAAGCGTTTCCGCTTCTTCTTGGATTTCGTGATGACTTGGTTCGTTCGCAAGGAACTGATTGACTTCTTCTGCGAATCGTGTGCCAATCGAGGATCTTCAGTACGAACGCTGAACTAACGCCCTGAATCAGATTTGACCCGCCCGACGCCTCGCCACTTAGCTGGCGTCGATACGACCACCATGATCGCGCGCCAGCCAACACTATTGCTGCGTGGATGTTGCAAACAACCCGCGCCCGTCCTTCGCCCAGAATTTGTCGAATCCTTGAGATAGGTCCGGCCCACGGCGACATTGCCGCCGGCCAAATCTTGTCGGCACAAGAGGCTCGAACCAATGCTCAAGTTGCAAGACGACGGCACAGTTCTAGTCAGTCACCTCGATGAAGAATGCGTGCGATCCGCGGTTAACCGGTTGCTCAGCAGCTATGTGCCCGCGCCGGACGCGGAACTTCGTGAGGCCGCGCGAAGTCCCTTCTTTGCCCCAGTATCACTTCTCGTCGACGGCGATGCGTTCACGAGGTATTCGGCTTTCGCATACGACATCTCGCCCCTCGGTATCGGCCTATTGCACATGATGCCGCTTCCGCTGAGCAAGATCATTGTCGTGATTTGCCGTCCCAACGGTGGAACCCTGTCGCTTACGACGCAGATCGTCTGGTGTAAGTCATACTGCGACGTTTGGTACAGAAGCGGGGGCCGATTCCTCGATGCGATCGAGGCATAGGGGCCGAACCTGCGCTCGATCGACGGCTATTGCTGAGAACTTCGCATACCAGAGCCACGCTGATTACGGTTTTCCAATCGCTGCTTCGGTGCGCTGAAGTATTCGTGGGCCGAACCGCGGGGTGGCCAATGGTGGGCCCAGTCGTGTCAGGATGTGCGGCGACATCTGACGGCGGGATTGGATCCTGCCGGGGCCCCCTTTTCACCTTCAGTTCCTTGTCGTATGCGGCGCGCCGTTTGGCGTCGAGCAGACAGATTCTGGCAGCGGCGACCTCGTGGAGCAGTTTTTGCGAAAGTGCCGAGTGCCGGCCGGTCTTGAACGTCTGCAAGTAAGCCATTTGCCGGTCGGCCGGCCCTGGATTGACGGGTTCCGGGAGCTGCCACGATAATGAACCGTGGCTCGGCGCAGTGCATTCACCCTTCCTTTGGCCGATCAACTTCAGCCATGACCCACCTGAACTGCCTCTCCTTCATGTTGGCGCTGGCACTTGTCACACCCCTCGCCTCCGCCGGGCCGCCCGCACCGAGCTCCCGGCCCGCCATTTCGGCCGCGAACGCGGACCAGGTTCACCGTATCGTGGAGTTGGAGAAGCGGGTGGACAACATCGCGCGGGGACCGGGGCCCGGAGAAATGGTCTTCGTCGATTGGAAGCGTTGCATGGTCGAGGTTGTCGATGAAGCTGACTTTCGCCCGTTACGCAAGATCGCTGACGGCCGACGGCCAGGTGACTTTGCCGTGAGCAAGGATGGTCGATTTGTCACCTGGCGTGAGTCTGAACCACGGCTCTACGTCGTCCAGGAAATAGCCAGCGGAAAAACCGTCGAGATCGACGTCGGCGAGCACGCTGGTGGCCCCGCGTTCAGTCCTGATGGCAAGCTGTTAGCGATCGGCTTCACCTACTGGGAGCCGAACGTGGAAGGTGCCGGGGAGTCCGAAACGAAGCTCTTCGACTTTTCCGGCAAGCTCGTGCGAACGCTCGATAAGTCAGGTCCTGGCTGGCCCACTCAGGTCTTCAGTCCAGACGGCAAACTTCTCGCCGTCGGCAACCGCAACTACGAAACTCGCCTTTTCGAGGTCGCCACGGGCAAGCTGCGGCATACCCTCCCCCCGCAAAATGTCGCATGAGCTGGCGTTCAGCCCGGATGGCCAGGTTCTTGCCGTGGCCTATGTGGACGGGGCTGTCGCACTCTGGGATGTCGTTTCGGGCAAGATGCTACGGATGCAACCGACCGACGCCGACTTCGACTCCCCGAAACATTTCACCCCTAACAAAGACCTCTTAACGCTTGATTGGAGCCCCAAGGGGGACGTGCTCGTCACCGCGGGCTGGGGAGGGAAGATCGTACTCTGGGATTCCAACAAGGTCGAAAAGCCAAACCCTCGCTCGTTACGAAAGACCCCTGACGGTCTGGCAAAGCTGAAAGAATTGGAGGCGCCCCGTTGGGTGGTTCGTGTGCGTTTTACCTCGGACGGCAGCCGCCTTCTCAGTTCGGGCGGCTCGCTTTCCAACGAATCTGACCAGAAGGTCGTCGTTTGGGCCGTCTCGGAAGAATAGCCGGGCTACTGTGGCTTGCCGCTCACGTAGCCGAATTCGATGGCCGGATTCCGCGGTGGCGTACGGAAGTTGACGAGTCGGCGTCGGGGCGCGGGGTGAATTTCCGAGAGTGCGCGGCCAATCCGCGCCCGCAAGGCGCATGCGTCCTGTGGACGTAACGCGGCGAAGTGGATCACGCCCGCGTCCTCGCCGCCAGAACCGGTGCCGCGGCGCTCGCCCGACAGGCGCAATGCCTCGCGCACCCGCTGGCCGACGGCCCAGCGCGGCTCGCCGGTCTCGCATGTCAGGAGTGTGAGGTATTCGACATCCTGTTGGCCACGACGATATGCCTTCAGCCGGACGGAAGGTACTGGTTGTGTCGAGTGCCCTCGATCGGCCGGATAGAAAAGCGACAGTGTGTCGGCATGGCGCCACGAGTCGGGCGAACCAACGGTCTGCCAAGGGAGCACGCCGTCGGCTTCAAGCGACCAGGCGTCGAGGCACCAGCCGAGGGGCTGCATATTGCTCTCGTCAACGGCGTTGGTTGAACCGTATTCGATCACGATTTGACCGTGGTCACTTTTGCGGTCCATGACCATCCGGTGGTACTTGCGGAAGCTGCCGCCGACCACATTGTAGTCGAGCACGTCGTCCAGCGTGTCGCGTTGCCATTCGGGCCGGGAAATGTCGCAGCGAAAAAGCATTCTTGCATGGCCGCCGGCCTGGCCGACTCCTTCGTGAAATGCCCGGCCGAAGTACCTGAGCGCCCAGTAGTCCTGGAAATTGGCCGGCTCGTCCAATAGCCAAGGCGACGAGCCACGCGACCAACCGTCTTGCTTGAAGTTGTTCTTGCCGTTCTGGAAACATTGAAACAGCGTTTCGTGCCAACCACATTGGTCGAAATGCTCGGCCAGTTGCCGCGAGGCCGCGACGAACGCCTCGCGGTAAGCGGCGGGAAAGGCGCGGTCGGCCCAGTAATCGCCATTGTATTGGCCCTCCATAGCGCTGGGCCAATTCTCGTGAAGCGGCAGGTAAAAGCATTCCAACGGCACGCGCTGGCGCGGCAAGTCGTCGAACGCCGAACCATCGAGGTACGGCCCGAACCGAGTGTCCCAATCTGCGAAGTCGAGCCGCGCACCGTCCCAGCTTGGCGCACAGCCCTCGGCGACCTGGCCGTTCTGGTGGTAGGGTACGCGGTTCAACACCGTGCGGTGTTTGTGGGCCAGTCGGTAATAATCACGTTCTCCATCCGGCAGGCCATAGCAGTTCATCTCCGGTATGAAGCTCAGAAAGTCGGGAAGCGTGAAATCCCAGACGTTCAGCACGACGGGGATTTCGAGCGATTCTCCGCCGGCCGTGAGCCGCAATCTGCCCACATGTTGGCCGGACGAGGCGG
>DATLQY010000382.1:0-3369 GCA_035534975.1 Pirellulales bacterium | reverse complement strand
ATGATGAAATCCTCGAGCCCGGTGCCGTCGCGATTTAACCGGACGATTTTCTCGTCGCCGAGACTCGACACGTAGAGTTTGCCCGCTTCGGAATCGAGAACCAGATCGCCGGTGAAATTGATCGTGGCCAGCTCCTGGGGATTCGACCCGTCGAGATTGGCACGCATCACCTTGTCGCCCGGTTGCTGCTGTGGGGCGGAGATCGTGTAGTAAAGTTTCCCCTCCTTTTCGTCGACCGCCAGCCCGTCGACGCTGGGAGCCGGTAGCAAGAGTTGCATCTCGCTGCCGTCGCGGCTGGCCCGGTAGATACCTTCGTTTCGATCGGTCCAGTAAATCAGGCCGAACAGATCGGCCGACGATTCAGTGGCGGGCGGGTCGAAAGCCACGAGCGCGCTTGGTACCAAACCGACGCACCACGACGCGAAAAGCAATAGGTGAGCATTGAAAGGGAGACGAGTCATAGGGACGGGTTCCTTGGTTGGACTCGAAAGTACGCGACAAACCAGCAGTTTTCATCCACTTATACACGCCCCAATGGAAAAATCCATCGTACACCAGGGCTGCCACGCCAAACAGAACAGAGTCAGAACAGAGTCCTTTCCTGTTTTTCTATCATCCCCATATGCCCTATTCATCCCAACCGCCCACCCCATTTACGAATCGACGGGAGTCCAATGCGCTACTTCCTCTTGACGGCGGTTTGGAAAACCCATAAACACTCGGTTATGCAACCAACGCCACGTTGGACCCCGCCGAATTGAGTGTTTTTCCCGCCCCAACGCCGCGCGGGCGCCTTTGCAAGGCACTCGCCGCGGTGTCAGCCATCGCCGTCGTCGCAGCCACGCTTGCCTTGCGGAGCGGTTCGTACGCTCCCGCGCAGGGCGCGGTGTTGGAGGTCGTACGCGTCGCCCGTGGACAGGTGGTCAAGACGTTCACGGCCGATGGCGAGCTCGAAAGCTCCCGCAACGTCGAAGTCACTTGCAAGGTGCCCGGCGGCAGCACGATCCTGTGGGTCGTTCCCGATGGAACGCACGTGCGCGCGGGTGAGGAAGTGGTGCGTTTCGACGCGTCGGCGCTCGAAGTTCGCGTGGGCGAACAGACGATCGCGGTCGCGGAGGCGCGGGCCGCCGAGATCGCCGCCGAGCGCGACACGACCGCCGCGGCCATCAGCGTCGTCGAGTACGCGGAGGGGACCTTCCTCGTGCAGCAACAAGAATGCGACGCAGCCTTGGCGATCGCGCGCGACAACCTGACAGCCGCCGAGCACAGCTTAAAATCGACCGTGGGGCTTGCGCGGCGGGGTTTCGCGACCCCGGCGCAGCGTGAAGCCGGTGAATTCAGCGTCGTGCGGGCACGGCACGCGCTTGCGATCGCCTCGCGGGCCAAGAACGTGCTCCAGCGGTACAACCGGCCCAAGCTGCTCGCCGAGCTCGAATGCCGGCGCGACACCGCGCAGGCGGTATTGCGTTCGGCGCGTGCGAAGCTCGAACTTGAGGTCGCCCGACTCCACCGCTTCGAGTCGCAACTCGCCCTCTGTAGCGTACGTGCTCCGCAAGATGGCCTGGCGATCCACGCCAACGATCCGAACCACCGTTCCTCGGGCGTGGACACTCCACAAATCGAGGAGGGAGCCCAGGTGCATGAGCACCAGGTGATCGTCCGCTTGCCCGACTTGAAGCGAATGCAGGCCAGGATTGTGTTCCACGAGTCGATCCTTGACCATGTTCGCCCCGGCTTGCCGGCCAGGCTGACGGTAAGGGATCGGGAGCTCACGGGTGTCGTGGAGAGCGTGACCAATCAACCGGAGCCGTCGCGACGAAGTGAAGCGCACATCAAGAAATATTCGGCCATCGTGCGCATCGAGGGACTCGCCGAAGGGCTGCGACCCGGCGCGACCGCCGAAGTTGAGTTGCTCTTGGACCATCGTCGCGGCGTGCTGACGGCACCCTTGGCGGCGGTGACACAGCAAGGCCGCGAATTCTACGCCTGGGTGCGGTCGTCGCACGATTCCGAGTCGAACGGTCCCGAGCGCCACCGCGTGGAATTGGGCACCGTAACCGACGAGCTGGCGGAGATCCGCTCTGGGCTGGCCGAAGGCGACGCGGTAGTCTTGCACCCCCGCGACGTGCTTGAGGAGGCTGTGCGCGGTGCGGCCACGCCCGAACCGGTCGACGTTGCGAAGCGGTTCGGAGTCGCGCCGGAGGAACCGAAAGCCGTGGGGCCGTCAAGGATATTTCAGCCACAGAGAGGGCACACGTCGGCGGGGGGCGAGTAGGGAAGGATGAAGGATGAAGGATGAAAACGGACGGAACCGATTTCGAATTAACGGTACGCCTCCGACCTCCTGTAACCTGTCCCCTGTAACCTGTCCCCTTAAAGCCCCTTAAACCCACACCCTACTCATCCGCGTAGACCCGCGTGCTTTCTTCCTTCGTGACCGGCTTGGTCATTTCGTCGGTCAAGAGCTGCACTTGCACGCGGAGGTCGCCGGGGGCCAGCCCTTCGACGTGGATGCGGTACGTGATTTCGGCCTTGGGCGCGAGCTTCGCCAGCGGCTGGAATTGCACGTCGTGGCCGCTGATTTCGTGGCGCGTCGGTCCCTCGGCGCCGGTTGGCTTCAGCTCCGGCGGCAAGGTGGCGAGCACTTGCACGTTGGTGGCGGTCTTCGATCCCTGGTTCACGACGCGGACCTCGTACGTCGTCTCGCCGCCGACTTCGACCGGGTCGGCCAAATCGACCACCTGGAACAAGATCGCCGCCACCCCCTCGATCGAGATCACGTTCTGCTGCTCGTCCTTCAAGCCGCTCCGGGTCAGCCCCTCGACCCGAACCGTCTGCTCGCCCGCTTCGATCGGCAACGTGGTCAACTGGACTTCGCCCATCTCGTTCGGCGGCAGCTCGTCGAGCAGCCAGCGGACGGAGTTGGTCTGCGGATCGTACTCGCCCGAATTGTTGGCATCGACAAATTTCAGCCCCTTGGGCAAGTGCGTGACCAATTCGACGTCCTTGGCCGCCGCCGTGCCGGGGTTGCTGATCGAAACGGTGTACGTCGCTTGCCGCTCAAGATAGCGGCGCTTCGGCCCTTGCATGGCCACCTTGAGCTGCGGCGCCACCACGTCGAACGCGGCCTCGCCCTCGGCCAGCAACTGTCCATCTCCCTTGGCCCGCAACAGGTTCAGCACCGCTCCGGCCTGTGTGGCGGTCATCGTCAGCTCGATCTCGCGCGATTCGTCGGGCGCCAGGTCGCCGATCTCGTATTCGAGCTCGGGTCCGGCGGGGTGCGTCAGTTGTTCGGGAATGCTTTCGGCCAGCACCACGCCCGTCGCCGCGCCCGTGCCGGGATTGGAAATCCTGATCGAGAGCGTCACC
>DATLQY010000381.1:0-2992 GCA_035534975.1 Pirellulales bacterium | reverse complement strand
GTGTGCTTCTCGGCGGCCAGGTGCGACTCCCACTGATCGTCGTCCCACACGGCTTCGAAGAGCTGGATCAGGTCGCCCGATGAGACGACGTCGACGCCATGCGCGCCGACCTGCTCGACGGTGCCGGCATCGACGCGTGAGACGTAGGGGATGGCATTCTTGGGCGAGTACTCCATCGCCACTTTGCGCATGCCGCCAACCAGCGCGGCAATTCCGGCTTCGAGCGACTGCCAGTGGAGATAGACGGTCCGCTCGCCGGGCAAGTGATCGAGCGCGCCCGACTCGATGCGGTGGACGAGCTTGCGTGGCAGGCCGTGGGCAGGGATGCAATAGAACAAGCGGCGCGAGCCGACCTGGCGGTCGTCAAGATCGAGAATCCGCCGGGCCAGCACGTTGCTGGCGCGGAAGTCGTAGAGCAGCCAGCCGTCGAGTTCGGCTTGGCGCAAGGCGCTTTGGACCGCGTCGAGATCGAACATAGTGGCCTCCTGTTGGAGATGTCCGGCGTACCAGGCCCCAGTCTAGACGACCTTGCACGATCATGCGAACAGGCAACGCCATACGCCGGATGCAATCTCACGGCTGGACGACGAGCGCAGGCAACGCCTGCCGCAGCTTGCGGATGCCGGCATCGTTGACCGATTCGTGGTCGATATAGAGCCAGCGCAGCTCGGCCGCCGCCTTGATGCCGGCCAGCCCGGCCGCCGTGACGCGGGTCCGGCGCAGGTCGAGTTGGCGAAGCCTTGTAAGCGCGGCCAGATGGGCCAGTCCGGCGTCGGTGATGACCGTTCGCCGCAACGACAGCGAACGAAGCTCCTCGAGCGCGGCGAGCGCTTCGAGCCCGGCATCGGTCACCCGTGTACGGCGGAGCGAGAGCGATTCGAGCCGATTGAACCTCGCCAGCCATCGAACTCCGGCGTCGCCAACGCTCGTGCCGCGGAGCGACAGCCAGCGCAACGACGGCAATCCCTTGAGCGCCGCGAGTCCGGCATCGGTGATCTTGTTCTGTCCCAGCGCCAAGTTCTCGAGCGCGGCCATGCCAACGAGGTTTAGCAGGCCTGCGTCGGTGATGAGGGTGGACGAAACGTCGAGTACCTGTAATCCCGGCAGCGCCGTGAGGCACATCAAATCGCCGTCGCCCACGGTGCAGGCGCGAAATGAAACGGCCCACCGCTGGGGTTTCCGTCCGGGGTCTACGATCCAGGCCTGCCCCCCTTTAGCTTCGATTTCAGCGATCGGACTGGCTGGCTTGGCAGAAACGGACATACTTCCATTGTCGCGGCAAACCACAGCGGGGGCAAGCAGCAGGAGTTTTTGACACGGGAGTAATCAGCGAAATTGGACGACTTGAACACCCGGTGAGCCGAACAAAAGGGCAGCCCGCCGCCGACAGCCAACGCCGCGCCAGCGGCTGGCTAGACGACGTCCGAATCGCGCCACCCTGAGCCTAACGGTTGACGTCGCCGAAGCGGTTGAGGTGGAATATTCGTCGGCATAGGGTGCCTTTTTGTTTGGATCGCCGGCGTCGCGGCGCTGTCGCCGCCATGCCAGGGCGCATGGGCTACGCGGCGCGGCGGCCATTGACGCAGGTGTTGCTTGGCGGGCCCGCGCCGTCAAAGCGCCGCCCAACTCGTCGCGGGCGGGAAGGTGCCGCGCGTTCCTTGGCGCCGCCGCGCGCCGCCGACGTTTGCCGCACGCCGTTGAGAAGTCCTCGCCGGCGGCGGCCGTGAAACCGCGCGACCGCCCGCGGCAAAAACTCCTGGTGCTCCATCGACAATCGCACCACCGCCCACAGGGCACCGTCAGCGCCTGGGGAACGAAGGAGTGTGGCGCGGCAATGACCCGCCCCGCCGGGCGCAGTCGGCGCGGTTTCCAATGGACCGTCGATGGCTGCTTCCTCTGGGGGTCGTGGAGACGCAGGAGTTTTTGCCGCGAGCGTGTTGCCGCGCAACAGGGAGTTACCTAAAATCGGTTCATCAGGCGCGAGCGTGTTTGCTCGGCAACCAAAGAAGTAGGATTCCCCATCTCAGATCCGTGTCCGGCGGCCGTCGTGGTCGGTTTTCCTTCGGCGAATCAACACCATGAGCGTTCTCGACCGCTTTCGCCTGGACGGCAAACGACTTTACATCACCGGCGGCACGCGCGGACTGGGGCGCGAGATGGCCCTGGCCATCGCCGACGCGGGGGCCGACGTGGTGCTGGTCGGCCGCGATGAGGCGAGCCTGGCGCGCACCGCCGCCGACGTCCGGCGGCTCGGTCGCCACGCCGATACCATTCAGGCCGATGTCGGCCGAACCGACGAGTGCCAGGCCGCTTGTCGACGGGCGATCGACGAATTCGGCCCGATCGACATCTTGATCAACAACGTCGGGGGCCGTCGCGTCCCCACGCCGACCGCGGAGCTGCCGCTGGATACCTGGCAGGAGATCATCGACTTGAACCTTACCAGCACGTTCCTTTGCACCAAGCTCATTGGCGGAGCAATGCTCCCTCGGAAGCAAGGCCGCGTGATCAACATCGCCTCGATCTCGGGAATGGTGGCCAACCGCGGCATTGGCGGCCGCAGCTATGAAACGTCGAAGGCGGCCGTGATCCAGTTCACCCGCGCCACCGCAGCCGACTGGGCGCCGTTGGGCGTAACGGTCAACGCCATTTGTCCCGGCGGGTTCATGACCGAACCCAATGTGCGTTGGGCCAAGGAACATCCCGCGGTGATCGAGACGTTCAAGGAACAGATCCCCCAGGGCGATTTCGGAAAGCCCGAGGACCTGGGACCCTTGGCGGTATATCTGGCAAGCGACGCCTCTCGCTATATGACGGGGGCGGCCCTCGTGATCGACGGCGGGTACACCTTGTGGTGAGCCCGGATGAAGGGACGTCAATCAAAGGTACGCGGGGTTCAGATGAAGGGACGCAGGGTTCAAATGAAGGGACGCAGGGTTCAGGGTTCAGGACCTCGGAACGACATCGATCGAATGTCCTGAACCCTGAACCC
>DATLQY010000380.1:0-3984 GCA_035534975.1 Pirellulales bacterium | reverse complement strand
CCTTCTATCAGCACCGCCCGGGCCGGCGTTTGCCGGTGAGCTAGCACGGATTATTCATGGTCCCGTAGCTGGCTTCGCAAGAAGTCAGGCCGTGGACACGAGTTACGCCAGAATTCTTGCGAATTCTGCTACAGCACTCTGCGCGCGTTCCTCCCTGCACCATGAATAATCCGGGCTAGGGTGAGCAAGATTAGACTCTCGAAAGGCGTGATCGCGTCAGGCTGGAAAGCCTAACCTACGATCTGGGCCCGGAATTTGACAGCCGAATGCCGGCGCGTCATGCTGGATGCGACCTCCTCGTTCTCACGGGCACGTTTTTAAGGGATCTGTCATATGGCAGGTTGGAAACCTGCCCCAAAAGGCCTCGACACCAGGATCGGAATCCATGCTATTTTCGACAACCTCCCGGTCACTCCCTGGGGGGACCGCGATCGCTCTGAATGACCTTGCACGATCATGGGAATACGGAACGTCACGGAGGGCGTTCCCTACAGATGTTTGGCCTCCCATGATCATGCAAGGTCATTTAGGACTCTCCCTTTCGTTCATCGCGACATTGCTCATCTGGGCATCGTTCATCTCGGCATCGTTTATCTCGGCAGTGGCCACCGCCGCCGATCCACCCGATCGATCGGCCGGCAGTTTGCCGGTGGACGCCCAAGGTGAAGCTCTCAATTTCGACTTCGAGTCGGCTAGCCTCGACGATTGGAAGGCCGAAGGAGACGCCTTTGGCGCGCAACCGGTCGATGGCGACGCGGTCCACGCCCGGCGGTCCGATATGCGCAGCCGGCACGCCGGCCGCTATTGGGTCGGCACCTATGAGCGACAGGGAGACGCGCCGCAGGGGACGTTGACCTCCGTCCCCTTCCGAGTGACCAAACCGTTCGCTAGCTTCCTCGTCGCCGGCGGCCCGCACGCCGAAACGTGCGTGGAACTGGTGCGCCAAGACAATGGGCAAGTGATCTTTCGCGCGACGGGCGACGAGAGCGAGGAGCTCAAGCCGGTGGCCGTCGACCTATCGGGGCAAATCGGCCGTGAGATCGTGATCCGCCTGGTCGATCGCCATAGCGGCGGCTGGGGGCACATCAATTTCGACGATTTCCGCTTTCACGACGCCAAGCTCGAATTCCCGAATCGCCCCGGCGCGCAGGCACTCGACACGTTTCAACATTCGGGGCTTGAACCGCAAGCGGCAGCCGAGGCGATGACGGTGCCCGACGGCTTCCGGGTGACTCTTTTCGCGGGCGAGCCGGACGTGGTGCAGCCCATCGCCCAGGCCATCGACGACCGCGGCCGGCTCTGGGTGGCCGAGGCCTATTCGTACCCCTTCCACGTGCCCGACGACGAGGCCCGCGACCGCATCCTGATTTTCGAAGATGCCGACGGCGACGGGCATTTCGACAGCCGAAAAGTGTTCACCGACAAGCTGAACCTGGTGAGCGGACTGGAGGTCGGATTCGGTGGCGTATGGGTCGGCATGGCCCCCGAATTGGTCTTCATTCCCGACTGCGACGGCGACGACGTGCCCGACGGCGAGCCGCGAGTGATTCTGGACGGCTGGGGCTTTGAGGACACGCACGAGACGCTCAACTCCTTCATTTGGGGTCCCGACGGTTGGCTCTATGGGTGCCACGGAGTGTTTACCCATTCGCACGTGGGCAAGCCGGGCACGCCCGATGGCGAGCGCGTGCCGCTCAACGCGGGCATTTGGCGATACCACCCCTTGAAGGACCGTTTCGAGGTCTTCGCCCAGGGCACGAGCAACCCCTGGGGCCTTGACTTCAACGACCAGGGCCAGGCGTTCTGCACCGCCTGCGTGATCCCGCACCTGTTCCACATCATCCAGTCGGGGCGTTTTCAGCGGCAGGCCGGCGGGCACTTCAACCCCTACACCTACGACGACATCCAGACGATCGCCGTCCACCGGCACTGGATCGGCGGCTCGCCCCATTCGGGAAACAATCGCTCCGACGCGGCCGGAGGCGGACATGCCCACGCCGGGGCCATGATCTACCTCGGCGGCAGTTGGCCCCGCGAGTACCGCGGCCAGATTTTCATGAACAACATCCACGGCGCGCGGCTCAATATGGACATGCTCGCGCCCCGCGGATCGGGTTACGTCGGCAACCGCGGTGCCGATTTCCTGCTGGCCAACGACGCCTGGTCGCAAATCATCAACTTGCAGTACGGTCCCGACGGGCAGATGTACCTGATCGATTGGTACGACAAGAACCAGTGCCACCACCACGACCCCCAGGGGCACGACCGCACCAACGGCCGGATCTTCAAGGTCAGCTACGAAAATGCCGAGCACGCCGCGGTCGACCTGCGGAACAAGACCGACGCCGAGCTGGTCGAGTTGATGCTTGCGCCCAACGATTGGTTCGTTCGCCACGCGCGGCGATTGCTACAAGAGCGTGGGGGAAACGAAGAAGTCCACGCGGCGCTGGCAAAGCTGGCCTTCGAGCACGCTGACGAAACGCGACGGCTGCGCGGGCTTTGGGCACTGCACGTCGCCGGCGGGCTGACCGAGGCGCGGGTGCGGCTTGGACTGGCCAACGATAGCCCGCTCGTGCGGGCTTGGACGATTCAACTTGCGATGGAAGACAAGTTGCCGTCGCCTGACACTCTCGCCGCGCTGATCGAGCTGGCGCAGGGCGATCCTTCGCCGGTCGTGAGGCTTTATCTGGCTTCGGCCCTCGACCGGATGCCGCACGCCGAGCGTAGTGAGATCCTCCGTGGCCTATTGGCCCACGCCGAGGACGCCGACGACCAGAATCTTCCGTTGATGTACTGGTACGGCGCCGAGCCGCTCGTCGAGCACGATCCAGGGCTGGCGATCGAGCTGGCCGAGACGTCGCGTGTGCCGTTGGTCGATCGCTTTCTCGTTCGCCGGCTGGCGACGTTCGCCACGCCGGAGGCGTTGAAGCTGCTCGTCGACCGGCTGGGCCGCAGTATTTCCGACGGCGGGCTGCGCGGCGATGTTGCCGGGCAATTGGAATTGCTCAAGGAGATCAACGAGGGGCTTCGAGGGAAACGGCAACTACCGATGCCTTTCGACTGGCGGCGGATCTACGACCGCCTAAACGCAGCCAACGACGACGCCTTGCGCTCCCAAGCAACGGCATTGGCGCTGACGTTCGGCGATCCGGTCGCCTTCAAGGCGATGGAACAGGTGCTCGGCGACACGGCGATCGACGCGCGGATGCGCGAAGAGGCGCTGATGGCCTTGGTCAAGGCCCGCGATCCCGACCTGCCGCCGATCTTGCAGGGCCTGCTGGCCGACGCGCCGTTGCGACGGCCGGCGCTGCGCGGCCTGGCGGCCTATGACGATTCGAGCACGCCGCGAGTGCTCTTGGAAAGCTACGCTGGTTTCAACCTCGACGAAAAACGCGACGCCCTGGCGACCCTTGCCGCGCGGGTCGAGTACGGCCAGGCGCTGCTGGATGCGATCGCCGAAAAGCGGCTCCCGCCGGGCGACCTGTCGGCCGAGACCATTCGACAGTTGCGCAACCTCATGGACGACGAACTGAACGGACGCATCAGCGAGGTCTGGGGGGTTGTTCGCGACACGCCCGAGGAACGGCTGCGGCTGATCAGGCAATACCGGGCGACATTCGCCAAGCCAGCGGCCGAGGCGCCCGATGTTGCGCTGGGTCGGGCGTTGTATGCCAAGACCTGCCAGCAATGCCACACCCTCTTTGGCACGGGCGGAAAGGTCGGTCCGGAACTGACCGGTTCGAACCGGGCCAACCTCGATTACATCCTTTCGAACCTGTTGGACCCCAGTGCCCTGATCGGCAAGGAATACCAGGCGACGGTAATCCAGACGGAAGACGGCCGGACGTTGACGGGCATCGTCCGCTCCGAGGACGACGACGCCGTGACGCTGGCCACGGCCAACGAAACCGTGATCGTGCCCAAGGGCGAGATCGATGTTCGCGAATTGAGCGCCAAGTCGATGATGCCTGACGACCAGCTCAA
>DATLQY010000379.1:0-2515 GCA_035534975.1 Pirellulales bacterium | reverse complement strand
GACTGGCCGCCTCGAAGCGCCGGATCGACTCGACCTGGTCGCCGAAAAGCTCGACCCGCACCGGATCGAACCAGTCGGGCGCGAACAGATCCAGAATCCCGCCGCGGTTCGAGAACTCCCCCGGCAATTCGACGGCGCTGGTGCTCTCGAAACCCTGTTCGACGAGCCATTTGACCAGCGCCTCGACGTCGATCGTGTCGCCGGTGGCCACGCGGCGCGTTTGGGCGGCAAGCAACTCCGGAGACGGCACGGGCTGAAGTAGTGCCTGGATCCCGGCGACGACGATCCGCGCTGGTCCGTGGCCCGTCGAATTCGTTCCCGTCGAGCTCGTTCCCACTGCGCGAGAGCGAACGTCGCCGCCGCTCCGCGTCCCTGGTTCGTCGTTTCTTTCCTGGAGCTCCTTCAGCACTCGCAGCCTGTCGCCGAACACTTCGTCGTGGACGGTCCGTTCGGCCGTCAGGGTCTCCCAGGCGGGGAACCGGATGGGCTGAATCGACGTGAATAGATTCAGTTCATCGCAGAAATCATCGACTTCGCCGGCTTGCGGGCAGACGACCACCAGAGGTCCTGGGGTGTGTTGGGCCAGCGTGGCCGCGACGAGCGCGCAGCTCGACCCGCGGACTCCGTCGAACGTGGCGCCATGTCCGGCTTGCAGGCTGGCGACGACTTCGGCAAAGCCCTTGGCGGCCTCCAGGCACCCGACCAGTTCCAGCAACCGATCGGGCGCGATGACGGATTCGGCGTGAGCCATTGCTGGGAAGCGATTCTAGCCGACCTTGCGCGATTCCGGGAGGTCTTTGTCCGAGCAAGTTGCCTCTCGCCGTCCCCGAGGCCGGAAAACGTTGAACCGACGCGCTCGACGCCACACGAATGGAAGGCATGTCGCGGATCTTGAATGCCGAATTGGCAGTTGTCGGTGTAGGCGGTTGCCTGAGCATGGCCCACCGGGGCGGTCGTGCGCGTCCTCAATGGCGTATTCGGGCCAAGCGCAGGTATAACTATGGGAAGGTATAATCCGTAAGAAAAAGCGCGCGATTTCGGACGAAGCGTTCGGTTTTGATGCGCTTGCAGTATCATGCCATAATGGCAGCCGATCTCGGAACGAGAGCGGCGAGACGGGCCAGGGCGCGCTCAGCCGATCCTGTTTCGCGTCCGATCAATGCGGCCAAGCCGGCAGGCGCAACAGCATCGCGCAAGCCCACGACGAATGGCGACTAGACCCCGCGGTCGCCGCGGAGTACCTGATTTGACATTGTCCCCATCTTGCCCGAAGATTGTGGATGTCTCTTTGTGGCCTTGGTCATGGCGGTCCCTCTCCAATCCTTCAAAGAGGCCACGCGCTCGCCCCCGACCCACTACGTAGGTGCCACAGTTTACATGGCGTTGGGCGCAAGTCCTTCCGGAGCAAGGAATTCCAAAAACGCCAATTGGCGCATCCCGAAATGAGACGGCCGCGAGGACATCGGCGTCGGAGAAGATCCAGCCAACCCAACTTCCGCACCTCCCACTCCTATCCGCGCCGCGCATCAATGAGGGCCTGGCGACGCCCGACAGGATCAAGGACGGTTGTCGTGCGGAAGTTCAGCGGATTGATTGTGCTGATGACCTGCCCGGCCACGTCGCGGACCAGCGTCGTGATCGCCCCGACACCGTTTTGCGTTCGCAGGAGGCGGGAGGCGGAACACTAATCCGCACTCATCTTCGCTAATACAAGGAAGGAAAGCCGGACTCCGATTAGAATTAGTGTGGATCAGCGTCGATCCGTGTTCCGATCTGGGTGGCTCGCCTAAACCGTCCCATGGGCGAGACGCTTGGGGCGGTATCAGCCGGCGGACGAATCGCCGGTGTCGAAGTAGTAAGTTGTGACGATGTGTTCGTGCTCGCGCCAACGCGCCCAGACCATGACCACGCGCCCCTCCCC
This sequence comes from Pirellulales bacterium, assembly GCA_035534975.1. GTDB lineage: Bacteria > Planctomycetota > Planctomycetia > Pirellulales > JAICIG01 > DATKSN01. Next base: position 594 of record DATLQY010000379.1, on the reverse strand, counting down.
ATCATACAACGTGATTTGGCCGGACGCGTCGACTATCCTGCGGCCCTCGTGCGCCCAGGGCGCGGAAACACTGCTAGAACTCGAAGAACTGCTCAGCGGCCATAAGGAATAACTGTCGCTCGGTACCGGGGCGCCGCCCTCCTGACCGAAACACCAAGCGACCGCCGTACAAGCCAAGGCGAATGTGCCGCGCAGAAACGTCCGTCGTTCGTTCATCGTTTCCCTCCATAATTCCGAAACAGCCCTTTAAGTTGACCCACTTTCCGGCCCCGCCTGTATCGCGCCACGCCCCAAACCCGGCCACGCGCCCGGAGCGCGGCCGTTATCTCCCGGCAATTTCGCGCTAGCCACTCGAAAGCCAGAAGATCATGTACGTGACACTTTAATGATTAGTTTTGTCACGATTTGTCAAAAACGGTTCCTGACACCTTTGTGTGCCCCCAGTCACCACGACCATGTTATACTTCACGCGGCCGGAAATGAGATATTTTGTCGCGAGAAAGTGGTGGCTGGTGGCAGAGCCTAAGCGATGCCCCGGCTCGTGGGGCAGGTTTCCAACCTGCCATACAACTTTTGCTATGGCAGGTTGGAAAC
>DATLQY010000378.1:0-8327 GCA_035534975.1 Pirellulales bacterium | reverse complement strand
TGGATGATCAGCGTGCCGGCCTCGCGACGCAGGCCGTTGCGCGGGTTGGCGTTGGGCTCGCGCGTGTCGGCCCAGTCGCTCACCTGGTAGCCGTTCACCCACACCGCCATATGGTCGCCCGAGGCGACCAGCGTCTTATGGAACCATTCGAAATCGTTCGACACGACTTTGCGGGCTTTTTGCCGGCGGTAGAACGCGCCGGTGCCGAAGTCGAGCGGCCTGGTCCGGTCGCCGTCGGCAAAACCGTTCTGGATCTGGCTTTCGTAGCCGTTCCAGAATTCGCCGGGAATGCTGCGAAAGAAAATGCCCGAGTTGAGGTGTTTGCCGTTGGAGAATACTTCCAACTGCAACACGAAATCGGCGAACCGCACATCGCTTTCGAGCTGTCCGGGACCGTTCTTGACATTCAGCTCGCCCTTTTCAGTCACCGAAAAGACGCTGGGCTTGCCGGTAAACTCGTGCCAGCCGGCCAGGTCGCGGCCGTTGAAGATCGGTTTCAGCCCCAGCGGCCGTAGCTTGATGTCACGGAACTCGACGGGGCCTGAGTTGAGCTGCAAGCCAATGGCGCCGCGGCCCAAGGGCTTGGGATCGGTGTAGTCGAGCACCACGCGGCCGTCGAGCCGCACGGTGCAATGGTCTCCCTGCAAGGTGACGTCGTAGCTCTGCCACTCGCCCGTCGAATGGCCGCCGTCGGTTTTTTGGCGCTTGACGAAGCTGCCGGTGGGAAACGGATTGTCGTCGGCGGCGATGTTCAACTCGTAGCAATCGGTCGCCGGATCGGCGGGCACCGGAGGTGTGCGAAGAAAGATGCCGCTGTTGGTCTGTTTCGCGGCGCGAAAGTCAACCTTCAACTGGTAATCGCCGAACTCGCTGGTGGTCGCCAACAACCCAGGTGTACCCTCGGAAACCGAGATCACGCCGTCGGCCACTGTCCAGTTGGCCCGCTTGGCCGCCTTCCAGCCGAAATCGGTCGCGCCGTCGAAGAGCAGGATCCAGCCGTCGGCCAATTCGTCGGAAGTGAGGGCGTTGTGCGTTTCCGCCGCCCGCAGGGGAGTCGCCAGCAGAAGCAACGCGGCAGTCAATCCCACGCCGCGCGCGATTCGCTTCGACATGAAATCGCGGCGTAAGCAAGGCTGGTGACGCATTTCCTCATTTGCTCTTCTGTTTGTCGTATTGAATTTCGAATGGATCATGGTTGGTCGCTCTGGTCGGTCCCCCATCCTAATCTGGAGCAAGCCAGCAGGCAACGCCCGGATTCGCGCCGGGACCGCCACCGGCGCGCCCGGGGCCCTTTGAGTTTCGTTATTCTTCGCGTCGATGGCCGAAAAGGTACTCGGTGTTGGCCTCTCCGGTAGCCAGGTTCAAAAGTTCCAGGTCATGCCGGTCGCGACAGAATTTATAAACCTCCTCGACCTTGGCGAATTCGTAGGGGTAGCCTCCGAGCCAATCCTTGACGTCGGTCAGGTAGCTCATGCCGCGCATCCGAGGGTACTCGCGGACGATCTTCCAGCCATTCTTCGCTCCCCGCACGGTCGGCCAGACCAGGTCCCGAAAGACGTGGTGCCATTCCATGGTCCGCTTACGGAGCGGGCCGGCCGCGTTGTATTTACGTTTGACTCCGAGCCAGTAGCCGGAGTTGTAGGAGGTAGTATAGAGAGCGACATAGAGCACGCCTCCCGCGCGCACCCGCGAGATCGCGTTGGCGAGCGCCTCCCACATCCGCCCGGTGTGGTGCAGCACGCCCCAGGAATAGACGATATCGGCCGGTTCGACGGCGTTGACTTGCGCCAGGTCGAGCACCGAGGCAAGGCGTACCGTCCAGCACTCGGGATTGCCGCGCATTGCACGCAGCCGTTGCGTGGTCGCCACGGAGGCGGGGTCGATATCGAAGCTGACGATGCGCTCGGCGCCCGCGTCGAACGCGGCCAGCGACGACAGCCCGCTCCCGGAGCCGATGTCGAGGAAGGACTTCCCCTTGAGGTCGTCGCACTCCAAAAATCCCAGTAGGTGCGCCCGGCAACTGGAGATTCGCTCCTCCGACAGGTGCCGATCGACGAAGTCGGCCCAGTTCTTGCCGAAGGAAAAGCTGATGGTTTCGTCGGACATAGCTAAGCCGGCGCCTCTTTGCACGATCACTCCGAGAGCCGGTCTTTGATCGCGGGCCAGGCGGCGGGCGGCTCGCCGCGGTGCGAGCGGATCAGCGTCGCATGATCGGCGCCGACGATCAACACGTCGTCCACGCCGTCAAGCTCGGCGCTGGCCAGTTTCACCAAGCCGTCGCTTCGGCCACTGCGCGTGCGCAACTTCGAGGCGGCTAGATTCAGGCCGCTGTCGAGCCAATGAAAGCCGCGGCACCGTGGAAGTTTCGAGGCGCCCGCCTCGATCGCGTCGGCGGCATAGCGCCAGCCGCAGTTGCGGTTGCCCGCGACGATGGTGTACCGCACCCCTTTGCGCCGGGGACGCGCATTGAGCTGGGTCAGGAGCAACGATCCGGGCCGCAAATCCCGCCCCGCTTCTCCGTGCCCGTCGCGCATGGGCCAATCCCAGTCCCATTCGTCGCGGTCGCGCCAGAGAAGAAAGTGCTCGACGACTTCGGAACCGTGTCGCCAGCGGGCAAAAGTGGTGCCATGGTTGGGCGGCGCCAACAGAACCATCCGCCGGACGCCGTCAACGTAATCCGGTCCCTCGACGAACCAACGCGCGACGAGCGCCCCCATGCTGTGCGTCACCAGGTCTACGCGCAAGCCGGTATGTTCGCGCCGGAGCGTTCGCAAAGCGTCCGCCAGCAGTTCGCCGCTCTGGGCGATCGACTGGTCGTTGGGGTAATTGAAGTACGCCACCTGCCGTCCTGCCGCTTGGAGTCGAGGCTGCAGATCGACCCAAGACTCAGGACCGGAATCAAGCCCGTGGATCAGCACGACGAGCGGCCGTTGGTCATCGAGCTTCGCCGGTGGCATCAGGCCGAATTCGCGCGTCCGATCGGCGGCGGCTTGACCATCCGTGAAGGGCACGGCCTTTTGGGACCAGGCTCGCAACCACTGGCAGGCCCTCTTGAGCCTTTCCGTCCCGCGGCTTAGTGTTGACTTGAACTGCTCGGACCACGCGGCGGCCCTCGCTCCACTGTCGCCGGCGGACCAACGCACCTCCCACCATTTGCCCCAGGCGGGAGTCGTGCTGAAGCACAGGACAAAAGCCATCAAAAATGCGCGACGCATGGCCGATTCCCCCTTCGGGACATTGAATTCCCAGGCAACTAAGTCTATGCACGCGACAGCGAACAGGCAACCATCCTACCCAACCACGACCCTCGGCCGGCAATCGGGCTCGAGCTTGGTCTTCGAAACCAGCGCTTGGACCATCCAGGGAATGTTGCCCTCTCCCAGCAGCAAGAAGTTCAGGTTGGCGGCCAACGGCGTTTCTTGCGACCAACCGAAAATGATCTCCGGTGGTCGGCCGACGCTGCAGAACTCCAGGCCGATGGCCGCGATCACGTGCGAGACCGAGGCCGCCCGCGACACGCGGATCACTTCCAACTCGCCGTCGCGTTCGATCCGCATCAGCGGCTGGTGGTGGAAGTTGCTGGGGTCGCCCAGGAAGACTTCGACGAACACAAGGTAAGCGTCGGCCGTGATCCGGTGCTTGCAACGCACTTCATGGTCCTTTTCGGCGAGCGAATAAAGGCCCGGCCGGTGCGGCACCAGCACCTGGAATTCGAGCCGGCGGATCTCTTCCCAGCGGGCCCGCGAACGCTCATCGTCGAACTCGAACGCAACGAACCGCAGTTCGGTGCTGCGGGCCCATCGAGAAATCGCCGACGAGAACAGGACCGTCGCGACGAACGAAAGCGCGATCACGAGACCCGAACGGTGCACGACGATGCTGAGCAAGAGCATGGCCAGGAAGAAACCGAAGATCAATCCGAACGGCGCCACGACGACCGGCCGCAGCTTCGAGCCACGCCAGCGCCGTCCCAAGTCGAGCAGGGCGGCGAAGGCCGTTCCGGTCAGAAGCGCCAGCACGCTGGTCGCGTACGCCCCTTGTTGATCGGAGACGCTGGCGTGAAAGACGACGGTGACCACCAGGATGATCGCGTTGAACAGGTGCATCATCACGCCGAAGCGGAGCGCCCAGTCCATCTCCATTCCCATCCGGTGCAGGAATTGCGGCACCAGGTCGCGCAGCGCGATCATGCCGCTGGCCCCGGCCAAACAGAGCACGACGACGGCGACGGCGTCGTAGAGGCTGCCGAATGCGTCGCCGAACAGGCCGCTCAACACCATGGCCGATCGGCCGTCGGTCAGTTGCCCGCCGTGCGCGAGGTAGGCCAGCGTGCGGTGCTGCGCCGCGCCCCCTTCGCCCAGGGTTTCCACAGGGACCAGGAGCGTCGTGACCGTCACCGAGCCGACCACGTAGATCGCCATGATCAGTCCTGCCACGACCATCAGTTTACGAGTGTCGCGGATGCGGCCTCGCGGAAAATCGGGGTCGTCGCCGGGCTTGCCGCGCACCAGTGGAGCGACGGTCATGCTCAGCTCGAAGCCACTGATGGCCAGCGCCATTTGCGGAAACGACCGGATCGAGAGGAACAGCAGCCGCCAGATGAGCGAACGATCGGCTTGTGGCGCCGCGCCGGCGCCGTGCGCCAAAACACGTTGCCACCAGGCTTCGACCAGTTGAGGGTGCAGGGCCAGGAACGCCAGCCCGCTGCCGACGACCATGCCGGCCAAAAGCAGGTAGGCCGCCACGGTTACGGCGGCCAGCCGCAAGATGTTGTGTGTGAAACCTCGGTGCAGCAGCCAGAGAAAGGCGAACGCCAATAACGCCAACCCGAGGGTCAAACCCATCTGCCGCGTCCAAATGGGTTCGAGGCGTCGGGCGATCCATGGCCCCAACGATTCGCGGACGGCCTCGGCGCCCGGGCCCAAGCGGTCGACCGCCGCGTGCCAATGCGGGTTGTGCAGCACGTGGGTCGAGGCGTCGGCCACGGACAAGCTGCGAGTGACGACGAAATCGGCCGCCACGAAGCCCATCAGCACGAGCAAAAGCAGTTTGCCACGCCAGCCCGCGACGGTTTGCTCGAAGAGCGCGGTCGCACCCTGGCCATGGGGCGACCGTCCGACGACATAGGCATAGACCGGCACTGCGAAACCCATCGTCACCAGCACCAAGAGCACCGCGGCCAAGGGAGCCAGTGGCCCGGCGGCATCGGCCATGATCGACGGCAGATAGGCCAGCGTGCTGAAGTAATCCAACCCCACAAGCCCCAGCACAAGCCACCAGGCGCTCGGTCGGACCGGGCGAACGGAGCGAGTGGCGGGCGACATGGGCGTTCTCGTGGCGGTTGGGCGACGGCGCTCCATCTTCCCACCGATGCTTCGGAATTCATAGCCCGCACTTGGCGGCGATTGAATTTTAGTCGGGCGGAAGTGACAATGGCCGCTGGTGCGACACTTGCCAAATTGCGAAAGGTAATCATGTTCAAATTGCGTGGTGGTGCGACGTGCTTATTGGTCCTCTACGTTGCCTGCGCCCGAGTCGGGGCCCAAGAGACGACGCCCGCGAGTCGCTTCGCAGGGCCGGAAGGTGAAGACGCGTTCCTGCTCCCCAACGGCTGGCGACTGACACCCGCCGGGCGGCACGTGCCGCTGAACGACTTGCCGCTCAATATCCTGGTCTCCGCCGACGGGCGGTACGCGTTGGTGGCCACGAACGGGTACAACGCGCATGAGCTGACCGTGGTCGAGCTGGCTTCCGAACGCAAGCTGGCCGCGCAAAGCGCGAAGCAAAGCTGGTTCGGCCTGGCGCTCGACAAATCGAGCGGCGAGGCCTGGTGGTCGGGGGGTGGCGCATCCGTGTTGCACCGCTTTGCGTGGCAGGATGGCAAGCTCGAAGCGCGCGACCCTTATCCACCGCCGGTCAAGCCCGGCGAATCGCCCGCGGAAGGAACGGCGCCCGCGGGGTTTCGTACGGGCATTTGCCTGGATGCCGAGGCGGGGGCCCTTTTCTCGCTGACGATTCTGTCCAAAGGCGACACGAAGTCATTTGCGTGGGGAGACGCCACCACGGACCTGGGGCAGGGCGGCGTCATTACGCGGATCGCAACGAGCCAGGACGCGGCGCCCCGATCGGTCCCCTGCGGAAAACGGCCTTACGACGTGGTCAAGGGCCGCAACGGTCTTTTGTACGTCAGCGATTGGGCGGACCGCAAAGTGCTCGTCGTCGATCCTGATACGCTTCGCACCTTGACGAAGGTTCCGGTGGGCGAACATCCCAATCAGCTCGCGCTGCACCCCCAAGACGATCGATTGTTCGTGGCGTGCGCTTCGACGAACTCCGTCGACGTCATCGACGTCAAGGCCGGCACCGTCCAGGAGACCATCGTCACGGCCCTTTTCCCGCAGTCTCCCGAAGGAAGCACTCCCGATGCGCTGGCGATCACCCCCGACGGCAAGACGCTGTTGGTCGCCAACGCCGACAACAACTGCATCGCCGTCGTCGAAATCGAATCGTCGCGCCGCAGCCAGGTCAAAGGGTTCATCCCCACGGGCTGGTACCCCACGGCCTTGGCGACGACTCCCGACGGCAAACGGATCCTGGTGGGAGTCGGCAAGGGGAACCAGACCCGGCCAAACCCGCCTGCCAAGGAAGCCCTCGACACCGCCTCCGAGAAACCCGCCCAGGCCGGGGGCTATCGCAATCTTCCCTTCCCGTACATCGGCACCACGCTTTCGGGAACGTTGTCGATCGTCGAGGCGCCTGACGAGCGGCGGCTGCAAGACTACACCGACCAGGTTTATCGCAATTGCCCCTATTCCGACAAGTTGCTGACCGACGCGCCGTACGCTCGCAAGACGGCCATTCCCACCCGCCTCGGCGAGCCGTCGCCGATCAAGCACGTGATCTACATCATCAAGGAGAACCGCACGTACGACCAGGTTTTCGGCGATCTTCCTCGCGGCAACGGCGACCCGAACCTGGTGATGTTCGGCGCGGAGGTGACACCCAACCATCGCAAGCTGACCACCGAGTTCGTGCTGCTCGACAACCTGTACTGCAACGGACATGTCTCGGCCGACGGACACCCTTGGTCGACGATGGCCTACAACACCGACTACATTGCGCGCAACTGGGCGCTGAGCTACTCGGGCAGGCAGGCGATCGACGACGATGACGACGGCGACTTGACCCGCGCTCCCAGCGGGTACATTTGGGACGCCTGCAAGCGCCACGGATTGTCGTACCGCAGCTACGGTGAATATGGCGGGCGAGTCAGTCAGAAAGACGGCAGTTTTCGCATGGAAGGGCGCGTACCGGGGCTGGTGGGGCACGTATCGCCCGCCTATGGCCTGCCCCGCAAACCGAACCAGAAGGTGCGCGACACCGACAACGTCGAGGTCTTTCTGGAGGAGTTCCGCGAATTCGAAAAGAACGGCAACCTGCCCCGTTTCATCGTCATGAGCCTGGGCGAGGACCATACCGAAGGGACCGCTCCCGACAAGCCGACGCCGCATGCCTGCGTGGCCAGCAACGATCTGGCGCTGGGCCGGCTGGTCGAGGCGGTGAGCAAGAGCAGGTACTGGCCGGAAATCGCCATTTTCGTCATCGAGGACGATGCCCAGAACGGCCCCGACCACGTCGACGCCCATCGCACGGTTGGCCTGGTCATCAGCCCCTATTGTCGCCGCAATCACCTTGACAGCACGCAATACGGCACGGTCAGCATGCTGCGGACGATGGAACTGGTGCTCGGCCTGCCGCCGCTCAGCCAATTCGACGCCGCGGCCAACCCCATGTACGAGTCGTTCACTGACGAACCCAACCTGGCAACCTACGATCACGTCGCCGCCCAGGTCGATCTGAGCGCGGTCAACCAGCAAACGGCCTATGGGGCCGAGCGCTCGCGCAAAATGGACTTTACGGAATACGACCGGATCGACGACTTCGAGCTCAATGAGATCCTTTGGCGGGCAATCAAAGGCTCTGATGCAGCGTTGCCTCCCGCCGTCCGCAGGGCGATTGCGTACCGCAATCCGTCAGCGGAGTAAAGGCGTGCGCAGCGAAATCCGGGCCGCGTGCGGCACAACGAAAACGGGCCCCGGACCAACCCGATGCTGGTCCAGGGCCCATTTCGATTGACGAGCGCGAACTTGACCCCCGGCGGACCGTGGCAATACGCGACATGGGGCGCCGGGATTGAACGTTACGCGCTTTTGTGTTTCGGTTCGGGCAAGGCAAATAGCCGCTCTCGGCCCGTGACCACCTCGGGCGTGATCAGGTAGCTCTTGCCGCCGCCTTGCTCGGGCAAGTCGAACATGATGTCGAGCATG
>DATLQY010000377.1:0-10244 GCA_035534975.1 Pirellulales bacterium | reverse complement strand
GGCGTCGAGCAGGCTCTGCTTGAGCTTCTCCAGCTTGAGCCTGCCGTCGGCGTCCTTGCTCGCATAACCAAGCGTTCCCGCGGTCACGCCGTCGCAAATCGTCCGTTTCACCGCGTCGCCGTTCAAGAGCCGAGGCAACTGAGGGGACGAATAGAACGCGTCGCGCACCGCCTTGGTCGACCACTCCGTCAGGGCCGGCGGCCAGTATTTCACGAGCTTGCCTGCGCTCACGCCCGGAGTGATCTCATCGTTGCGTTCCAGTTCGCGCACGATCAACTCGACCAGGCTGCCCGCCGAGCTCGACGTGATTTGCCCCAGGTCGATGTGCCGTAGCTTGTTGTCCTTGCCCAAAAGGGCCACGTGCCGGTACGCCCTGAAAATCGCTTCGTCCAAATCGCGCCGCGCCGTTCCGAGGTTCCGCTTCAAGAGCGTGAGCTGGTTCTCGTCGACCCGTTTCTTCGTGTCCTCGTCGTCGTCGATGTCTTCCCAAGCTAGCACGTTGCGCGCCGCGTCACTGACGTTCACACCCGCGTCGGGCGTGGAAAAAATCAAGGCCGACTTATACGTGCGACCGCTGGCACCACAATCGCGCACGATCGATTCCATCAGGTCGTTGGTGCCGCGCGCCCCGGCGGCGGTTTCCAGCCCCAACACCACCAGCGTGAGCAGCGGCCGGTTGGGTACGTCGTTGCTGCGCCCCGGCCAGTATTTGCGGTCGATCTGCTTGGAGGCATCGACCGAGTGCTTGTCGAATACTTTTTGCGTCTGCTGCTTGATCCGGTCGTCGATCTGCTTATCTAGCACCGCACCGCGGCGCGCGACCAGGATCTGGTTCAGGTTGGGCGTGAGCCCGAAGCGATAACGGTTTCGCTCCCAGTTGAGGTAAAAGCAACTCCCGGCCAGCCCCTCAAGCACGTTGTCGACGTCGACCGCGTTGACGTCGGGCGAGCAAACGGCCGTCTTGATCTCCGGCACGGTCGCATCGGCCCTGGCCTGGCTCATGCCGCCGTTGGACTCGAAGAAAATCGTCGTCGCCGCCTTGCGGTGCAATTGGGCCTGCCGGATCACCTCGGTTGCCTCCTTGTCAAGCCTTACGGCATGCGCCTCGCTCTTGCCCACGATGTCGGTCGTGACGGGAATCTCCAATTCGCTTGACCCGAGTTGCTCGAAAATCGCGGCGCGGAACGTTGGGTCGTCCAGCGGGGCAAGCCCCAGCGTGATCAAGGGCTCGCGCGCGGCCTTGCGGTGTTCTTCCTGGTAAGCGTGGGCAACCCACAGAGCCAGCATCCGCAGCACGCCCCGCGTGCGCTGGAAGCGCGGCAGGCTTTGCCATTTCTGCTCGAACACCCGCAGCACCGTGGGATGGAACGGGTACGCCGCCTGAAACGTTTCGACGGCCGTGTCGGCGTCGATGCCAGTGAGCTCCTGGGTGTGCTCGACGGCCCAATCGGCATAGGCGGTCGCGGTCTTTCGCCCTTCGTCGGGCATGCCGTGCCACTCGAACAGCCGGCGGCGGATGATCTCGGCCATCTCCTTGTCAGCCGACATCAAAATCGCCTTGCCCAGACGGTCCAACATCTGCTTGAGGGCCTGGTAGTCGCGCGTGTCGTCGGCGCTCATCTCGACGTCACTCGACGAGGGGACGGAAACGCACACCACGGCGTTGTTCCGCGCGCGGGCTTCTTCGCCCAGGCTGCGGACGAAGTTGTAAAGTTGGTCGCCCAGCCCCAGTTTGCGCCCGGTGCTCATGTAGTGCAGCAGCTCATCCATTAGAATCAGCACCGGACCTGTGGGCAGCATCTGCCGGATGACGTCGCCCGCCGGCGCGATCCCCTTGGCATCGTGTTCTGCAACGACGGCCAGCGCCTTCGCACCCCCCAATTGCCAGGCAATCTCGCCCCAAGGCGTCTTGCGCAACGGTTCGTCGGGATCCTCTGAGGCAGGGCCGCCGCGCCCCTTGAGCGCGTCGAATTCGGTGCCCACGAAAACGGCTACATCGGCCTTGGGGACCTGTTTCAGGCCGGCGCGGCGAAGAATGCCTTCGATGCCCTTCCAGCCATGGGCTGCCTCGCCGTGTTTGGCCAGATGGAACTGGGCGGTGAGGGCGTGGGTTTTGCCGCCCCCGAACTGTGTGGCCATGTTGAACACGGCCGAGGTTTCGACCTGAATGCCCGACAAGCGGCGGAGCACCTGGGAGGACAACTCCGCGAGGCTCGTGGTCATGAACGTCCGCTCGAAAAATCGTTCCGGCTGGACGTAGTCGGGGTGGGCTCGTCCTTTGCGCACGTGGTCGAGGTGGACGGCGAATTCCGAGGCATCGAGCGGGCGATTCTCGCGGAGGTCTTCGCGGGGAGTGACGACCTGATACCACGGTTTGAGCTTGGGCATGGCGAAAAGGATGAAGGCGGAAGGATGAAGGATGAAGGATGAACGGAGGAGGCAGGGAGGTACGAACCGCCAACGGCCAAGATACCCCATCCGGCCACCCGTTCCAACATGGGCCGGAGGAACGTCAGGTCCACTTCCACCTTTGCGTGTCGGGATCCGTGCGGTTTGAGGGGCCTATTTTTTCCGCGGCGTCGTGCCTTCGAATGGGCCAACGACGTCGACAACGCAATCGCGAATCTGGTGCGTTAGTCCTTCCGTGGCATGACGGTTTTCGTAAGTGAGCGAAGGCATTTCCGCATGGCCCAAGTGCCCCGGTATCGGCTTTGGATCGACTTGAATTCCAAATTTCCGCAGACGCTCGACCGAAAGGATCGCGACATAATACTCGCTTTTCGCGGTGCCACGCGAGGCCTCCTCCTCCGCAGTCTCGTAAGCGGCGCGGCCTAACGAAATTCCTGTGTCGTCGAAATGCCGTGGGGCAAATGCCGTGGGATCGACTTGCTTAGTTCGGGGATCGACTTTTCCCTCTTTCACGAGAATGCGGCGAAAAAGCAACTCGTCGCTGCCGATCGAGTCGTCGCGAGTCGAATCGCCCATAGCTTCCGATCAAATCGCCCCACGGTAGTTCAATCGACCGTTCTCGAACTCGAGGATTTCGGGCGCGGCGTTGTTCGAAATGACGATAGAAGTGAACCGGCCCCCTTGGTCATACTGAAACCTGATTTCCCCGTTCCCCGTGGAAACGATTCGCGTAGGGGGAGGCAAGTCACTGTCGCGCAAGCCGTACGCAAGCTCGGCGGCACGCGAGATGGTCGACGGCGTCGGCGCTTCGCTCTCATCGTCTTCAAGTTGGCTTGGGTCGCGGCCCCACTCGATCAACTCATTGTCGATCAATTCGGTCCAACGACGAACCCATTCCTGTCGCCACCCTTGCTCCTCCAATTGTTCGAATTGCCCCCAAGCTACGGAGCGTTTTGCGACGCGCCAATCCTGTCCTGCCCTCGAGAAGACCAGATTCGCCCCAGAGAGGGCAGACGTGGACTCAAGTCGTTTCATCTTGCAACTCCCAGTGAATGTGTGCCGAGCTTGAAGTACATTCCTTGAACGCATGGACGATCGTTTCATGCCCCAGGTCGATACCTGCGAGAATCCCCGATTCGTCGACGGATTCAATTGGTCCCCGGGCAGTCAAGTTGAAGACTAGTACTTCCGTCGGCGTCGGATGTTCCTGGCGACCATGTCGAAGCTCGACATGGAGCCGCCCGCGCTGAGGGCGTATCTCGTATTGCCATTGGCCACCCATCGTCTCTAGCGAAGCCGTAACCACCACTGGCGGTAAAACGTGCAGCGGAGGAAACAGGGAGTGCCAGTCTGCGGGAGCTTGCCAAACCGGTCCCTTGGGGACGTGGTTGAGATACGTCACCTCCCATTGATTCGGGCGGAGGTTTGCTTCGACTTTGGTCGCTAGGAATGCCTGAAACCGTCCCAGGTAATCACGGAATTCTCGACGAAGTTCATGATAACGTGGGTAGTCCGGCCCGGACGCGCCCTTCCAATTCAGGTGAAAGCGACCGTTCTGAACCTGGATCATCCGGTCTTTCGCTTGATTCAGGATTTGCAATCGGCATGCGGGTGCCTGGCTCAGCCGAATGGAGACGGCACCTGGAAACGGGAACGCAAATACAGCATTTTCGCCAAACCGCTCGAACTGCGGTTCGATGGGGGGCGCATCCGTCACGTGGGTCCAATCGTCGCCAAGGCACTGCCAAAACGCCCCGAGGAGCCCGATGTGGAAACCCGGTATTGGGTCAAATTGAATTCCAAGGACGCGTTCGACGACAGGCGCGTTCTTGAAAAAAGGTCCTGGTGGCGTCGACATTCAGTTCACGAGCAGCTTGATCGGTTCCGTTCCTTCGGTTGCCCGCACGATAGCGGATGTAATCGCTTCGGGCAAGAAAGAGTTACGTATATTTTACCAGACACCCTCGATCCTTGCATTCTGCCCGGTTCCTCGCCGCTCGTCTACGCGCCGTCACGTTTTTTCGAAGCGGCCCAGGTTGGCGTCGAGCGTCCAAAACTTGAAATACCCCCATGGGAACAGATCGCCGTCGCCGGTAGGCACCGCTACGCGCTCACCAATTCGTCAGCGACGGCAAGATCGTCGAGAAAAGGCTTCGTCAAGGCGGTGAACTCCTGGGTGCCAAGGGCCTCAAGACCCTTCTTGACAAGGCGGCCCACAATGGTCGCCGTCGAAGGGCCGATGGCGGCGATGGCCCGAAGGATTTGGACGTACGTCTTGGCCTTCCGCACTTCCAAGCCGTTCTCCCGGAACAGAGCTCCAACCTCGCGATACTTCTTCACGGCGACGTCGAACCGGATACAACTCAAATCGCCAACGTTCTGGAAAACCCGCTGATTCAGGGCCAGACGCAGCACCCAGTCGTCGATTGCGAACCGGTCGATCCCGTATTGCTCGTTCAGGTCGGCGTCGTCCGGATGGCCGACTGGCACGACCGCGACATGCCCGACCCGGTCGCCGCTGATCAATCGAAAACCTTGGACGCGCCCCCGAGCGCCCGACGATTCGAGAACAACGCCGGCGTACTTCGGTTCGTTCCGCAACGCTTCGTCGATCGCCGAACGGAACCAGGCAACCCGCTCGGTCGGCGAAAGGTCATCCAGGTCGACGAGTACGACGGCCCTTCCGTCGATGCCGTTCACCGGACTGACGACCGGAAGCAATTGGCGGACCAGGCCGTCCTTGCCCGGATGCTGTTGCTTGTTGCGATTGGCAAGCTGCCACCCCTCAGGAAGCAGCTTTGCTTCCTGGAGCGCCTCAAGGAACGCTTTGTCGTCGTCGCCCTCGAAGAAGACGACCTTCTTTTTTGGATCAGGCATAGAGATCAAGGAACCGGACATCGACGCCGGTATCGGTCAGGGCTTCGACGGCCTCGGGATCGAGCCGTCGCGCGTCTTGTTTTCCATCGTCGAGCGTCAAATGAAAAACCGCGGCGTCGGAATGGGCGGCACTCGCCGCCTTCAGGAACGATCGCACGCACTCCGCGCTGTGCGTCGACACGATGAGCTGCACCGCTCGTGCTTTGGCCAAGCGGCACAGGGCACTCGCGAAACGTTCGAGCGAGCCGGGGTGCTGGTGACACTCGGGCTCTTCAAGCATCAGCAACGTGGACTTCAGCATCGCCAGGGTCATGAGCGTCCTCATGGCGGCCCGTGTTCCGTCGCCTTGCAAGTCAAGCGGCAGGCCGTACCGCTGGAAAAGCACCATCAAGTGATTGGCGGGGAGCAACTGAAACGACTCCGCATCCAGACCGAACACCTCGTTCAGCGTTTCGGTCAACAGGCGGTCGCGGCGGTCTGACAATAGATGGCGCCAGCAGTTCTCTTCGATTCCAGAATTGAAGGCGTCGGCGGGTCGAAAGACCGTTATACCCGCACAGAACAACTGCCGTTTGGCAGCTTCTAAGGCCGTGCTACCCTGGACGCTCTGGTTCAAGCGTGGGTGGGCGGTCATGCCGGCCCCTTGCGGCGACATGTTCATGCGATAGACCAGCTCTTCGGACTTGCGCGCGCCATCATCGTCGTCGACGACTCCAACGATGTCGACATCATTGGACGTGTCCTGGCGATACCACAACAAGGATTGCGCATCGCCTGGAGTGACGCCCGCCCTGGCTTGTTGCCAGAATTGCTCCACGGGACGACCGAACAAATCATTTTGCAGCCCGCTACCCATGGCCGCCCTCGTTATTGCCTCGACGACCGTCGTCTTGCCACTGTTGTTGCGGCCCACGAGCACGTTCACGTCGGTGAAACCGTCAATTCTCCCTTCCCGCACACCGCGGAAGTTCTTTATCGAAAGTGATCGAATTCGGATCATCAGAACCCCAACCCTTTCTTCCGCGCCAACACTCCATCGACCCAGCGTTTTTCGTCGCTTCCGGTAGGATATAGCGCCGAGAGCGATTGGGCCAGTTTCCAAAACCGCGAATCGCTGCCAACGCCTTCGTCGACCAGGAACCGCTTCATCAACTCGCCGCGGCCGGCCCCGAACAGGATCATCGCCTGGTGCAGCCGGTCGAGCGCCGTGGCGCCCGGTGACGGGCCTTTCAGCCCGGCCCAGCCGGAATCGGCTGACTCGACGTCGCCCCGCTCGTCAAAGAAGTGCTTCTGTTTTGCTTTCTTCGCCTTCCCGCGCGGCGGCGCCTTGATCCCGCCGCCTTCGCCCTTGCCAAACAAGTGGCGTGCCCTCTCCGCGACCGGCAGCAGCCGCGCCTTGTCGCCCTTGACTTCGACGACCGATTCGATCTTTTCCAGGTGTACACCGAGCCCTTGTGCGATCTTTCTCGCCGCGTCGAATTCCAAGATGTAGCCCGCGACCTTCGGCTTTTTCGCGCCCGCCGCATCGTCAGGGTCATCGGCACCGCCCTCAAGTTCGGGCGGCTCCGTCGGTTCGTCTTCAGTAGCATCCAGCGACCGCACCGCAGCTCCGACCCCGACGACACTCGCTTTCGCTACGGC
Organism: Pirellulales bacterium; assembly: GCA_035534975.1. Taxonomy (GTDB): domain Bacteria; phylum Planctomycetota; class Planctomycetia; order Pirellulales; family JAICIG01; genus DATKSN01. The sequence goes on along the minus strand of DATLQY010000377.1, from coordinate 3,317 downwards.
CGGTTTGCCGATCCCGTTCGCCGTCGGCTGACCTGCACCGAGTGTCCAAAGCCACATGGCCGTCAATCGTGCGTCCGGCTCCAACCCCGCTGAGTCGACATCGCGAAAGATCAACGACAGGGCTTCGTTCGACACTGCGGCCCATACCTCGACTAGGTAATCCGCTAGGGGAACTACGTCGCCGCTTGACTTCTCAACGCGGCTAAAGCGACTGTAAATCTCCAACGCCGGCCCGAGGCAGGCGAAGATCGCGTCGGCTCCGACGACACCTTCCTCTGCGAGCCGCGGCATCCACTCGTGAATGCGGAGGGGTAACTCCGCAAGGACGTCACGCCAGTCGCCAACATTCTCCCTCGCGAGCGAGCCATCAGCGTTTTCTCGCGGTCGGCAAACGAGATGCACCGACGAGGCGAGCGCCGCTGAGTCAATTGCGCGCAGTCGAGTTCCCCACTCGGTATCAATTGGCCATGACCCGGTTATGACCCAACCGGCTTGAATAAGGGCCTGCAGTTGTACCTCCCATCCCGCAGTCGATTTGTGAGCGAATACAATCACGGCTATTCCACTCGGCTTTGTTACGCGCCGTGCCTCTCCGAGGGCTTGCGCCATTGATCGCTCGAAAAAAGCGGCATCGTGTCCCTTGATTTCATCAACGACACATTCTTCGTCTTTTGGCGTCAGTTTGTCGGACAGTGGAGTCCCGTCACCAATGGCTCGGCGCAGCCATACGTAAAAAAAATCCGAAAGATCGGCGTAGGGCACGGCATCGTAATATGGGGGGTCGGTGACTACCGCGTCCGCTGTATCGTCCGGGAGCGGATGAGACATCGCTGACGCACTTTGTGCGCGCCCAGCGTCGAAGAGCGAGCCCTCTCGATCAAAAATTCGGGCGATGTTGTTGATCGAGACGCCGAAGTTGCCGACAACGTCCCTCGCGCCAGTCGATTCGGCAAAGTCCCATGTCATCTGAATTGCCTGTCTCGCAAACAGATGCGTTGCGCGATCATTCGACGGTTGCCAGGCACAATGCGCGTTTAACAGGTCCGCCAGCTTACTACAGCAAAGCGCGAGTACCAGCGCAACGGCATGTCCCAAGTCACGGCCGAGTTCGTCAGACGCCAGCCTCCCCGCTTCCCGTGCGCGCCTCGCCAATGTCGTGAGCGTGAGTAGCTGGCGAGGAGTGAATAGCTGCGCCCAGGTAGACATACCGTAAAGCTGAACACGAAAGCCGAGAGTGCCGTGAGGCGGCAAGACCTCGTCTGGAACCAACGACAGTGGTGCAATATTACTTTCCATGCGACGACGTAGTTCGTCGCAAGCCACCTCGACCGTCGCGACGTCGGTTTTCGTCGGTGCGCGATACCGACGATTCTCTTCTCCTGCCTGGGTAACAACGACAGCGAGCAGCCGTGCATCGTTCGCGCCGCCATGCCGCTCTCTAAGCTGCGCGCGAACGTTTGCGACGGGTGTGGTGTATCCACAGCAGGGACAGGTGGCCGACCCGCGTCGAACGGTGCCCGACCCTACCTCGCTCGACTCTATGCGGTTGGCAATTTCGACGTCAACTCGTTTTCCGCTGACGTTCGGTATAAGCCGCAGGACCACCGACCTCGCCCCTTTCCTTGCGAGCCAAGGGGATCGGATTAGCGGTACCTCTACGCCGCAGTTCGGGCCCTCGCACTTAATTGTGCGAGCCCAAAGATATGCTACCGGGGTTGCGCCGTCGGCATCGTTTGGGTAGAACTCGGCAAGCTCTTTTTCCGCCTCTTCCTTCACCCATTCACCGCGTTTGCGAAGCTCGTCCCCCAACTCCCTGCCAAATCGTGGAATGTACTCAAGCACGACCTTGTTCAAGAGCACAGCGACGGGATTGAGATCGGTCGCGAACGCATCAGCGCCGACGCGAAGTGCCTCAAAGGGGATCGCCCCGCCGCCGGCAAACGGGTCAACGACCAACGGCCGGGTTCCCGGTTCGCCGCCAAGCGCTTCATGTGCCGCTTGGGTCAATGCGCGTGCTGCCTCCAGGTAGGCAGGAACGATCGAATTGTCCCAGTTGGCGAAATCGGCGATGAAATCCAAGAGCGCGAACCGCAAAACGTTCTGGTGGGCTTCGTCGGTCGGGTCGAGCGCGATTCCGGAATTCACGATCTCTTCCCAACGGCTCAGGCTTTCGGGCGAGCAGGTCTCGAGCAGGCTTTGCCCTTCGATCTTCCCTTTGCCAACAACCTTATTGGCAAACTCGGTAATCAGCCGCGCGGCGGCATCGCGGAACGCCTGTGGGCAGTCCGCGTCGGCAGGGTCGGGCCAGAGCGCCGCGCAAATCACGGCGCGGCAGGCAGCCAACGGCCGCCGCGCCCACCAGATGTGCAAGGTCGAGATGTGCCCGTGCCGGATTGACTTCTCCCGCCGCGCATGCGCCGAGATCCGCTTGATCGGCAGGTCGACCTCGATCAGGCGTTTGGGATATGGGGACGAGTAATCCATGCCGTGACGTAAATCCCTGAGTCGTATGAATCTTCCGGAGTCTATCAAGCCGGCAAGCGGCGCACGGTCAGGTCGCTCCGCGTTCTAATTGGCGCGTCGAAAAGATGGTTGACTTCGTGATAAGTATCCGATAGTATTCGGTAAGCAGGCAAGCGTGGGTCGCCCCATCATGGGGTCTCCTGGTCGTCGCAATCGACGGCAGCCCGAACGGGTGGGATCCTGGAGCCCAGGGCCTGCTCTTTTATTGGTACACGTCGCGCATCCATTCCAGCGTCGGCTCGGTTGCGAGTTTGGCGATCACATCTCTGGGCCAAAGTTTGACGCCGTGTCCGCGGGCGGAGCCCTTGTGGCGGTAGACGACCGCTTGGAGCATCGTAGCATATCGCGGCTCGGTGAATCCCTGCTTTGTCGGCTCGACGCCGAAAAAGAAGCTCGTGGCCACCGCGTCTGCCACCTGCAGCCCCATCTTCTGATCGTGCTGGGCGGCAATGACGCGTCGGGTGTCGATCACGCTCCAGTCGATTCGCACGTCATCCAGCGCCGAACGTTGACGGAGTCGATCGAAATATCGGCGCATTTCCGCGTATGACGTCCCCCCCCGATTCGAGAAGATGATCTCGGCGGACCCGTCGCCTGGATCATTCTTGACACGACGGTCGCGGCAAAGCCAAGAAACGCGTTCCAGCAGCAAGCGCGTCGCATAGAAATAGAGGCGAAAGCGCTCACGAAACTTCTCGCGATCCTGAATCGCCGGCTTGTGAATCAACACGCAGACACAGCGCAGCCGCGCATCGGCAATCCGTTGGACGTACGGCAGGCGGTGCTCGTGCTTC